>NZ_CATVYQ010000006.1:0-62857 GCF_958348295.1 uncultured Holdemanella sp. | reverse complement strand
GCCAATATTGCCACTGCGCCTACTGGATTATTGATTCCACCATCAAATGTAATGATCACATTCTCATTGGTTTCTGGTGGTACAAGTGTGGCTGCCTTATTTATGGCTGGATATATTCCAGGTGCATTGTGGGCACTAGCTTGTATGCTTGTTGTATATATCTACGCAAAGAAATCTGGATATAGAAGTCAGACTAAATTAACTGGAAAAGAAAAGTTTAATGCGTTTATTCAAGCTTTACCATGTTTATTATTAATCATTATTGTCATTGGAGGTATCATTGCCGGCGTCTTTACAGCAACAGAAGGTAGTGTTGTTGCCGTTGTATACTCATTATTACTTTCTATTTATGGATACAAATCAATGAAATGGAAAGATTTACCAGAAATCTTTAGAGCAAGTGCAGAAATGACAGGTATCATTATTTTCTTGATTGGTGTTTCTAGTATCATGTCTTGGGTTATGGCTTTCACAAACATTCCTACAATGGTTTCGAATGGATTATTATCAATTTCAAGCAATAAATACGTCATCTTATTAATGATCAACATTATCTTATTGGTAGTTGGTACATTCATGGATATGACACCAGCCACATTGATCTTTACGCCAATCTTCTTGCCAGTATGTACAGCCTTAGGTATGAACACAATTCACTTTGGTATTATGTTGATTTTCAACTTGTGCATTGGAACAATTACTCCTCCAGTAGGAACAACACTGTTTGTTGGTGTTAAAGTTGGTGGCGTTAAGATTGAAACGGTATTTAAACACTTGTTACCATATTTCTTCGCAATTATTGTTGTATTGATGTTGGTAACATATATTCCACAATTAAGTCTATGGTTACCTGGTTTAATGGGTTATGTAAGTTAGAAGGAAGGAAATTTTAAATGAAACAATTTATGGATAAAGACTTCTTATTGACAAATGAAGTCGCTAAGGAATTATTTTTTGATGCTGCAAATACAATGCCAATTGTAGATTATCATTGTCATATTGATCCAAAAGAAATTGCTGAAGATCGTAAATTTGAAAATATCACGCAAGTATGGCTTGGTGGTGACCACTATAAATGGCGTCAAATGCGTTCAAACGGAGTGGACGAATACTATATTACGGGAGATGCACCCGATCGTGAAAAATTCCAGAAGTGGGCAGAAACTCTTGAAAAAGCCATTGGAAACCCACTTTTCCACTGGTCTCACTTGGAACTTCAAAGATATTTTGGATATCATGGTGTATTAAATAGTAAAACAGCGGAAGAAGTTTGGAACTTATGTAATGAAAAATTACAACAAGATGATATGAGTGTGCGTAACTTAATTAAAAACTCAAATGTTAAATTATTATGTACTACAGATGATCCAATCGATGATTTACATTGGCATAAAGTGATTAAAGCGGATGAAACATTTGATGTAAAGGTACTTCCTGCTTGGCGTCCAGATAAAGCTATGCGTATCAATAAACCAGAATTTGCAGACTACATGAGCCAATTAGCTGCTGTTTCTGAAATTGAAATTCGTACTTTTGAAGATATGAAAAAAGCCATCATCAAACGTATGGAATACTTTAATGAATTAGGATGTCTAGTAAGTGATCATGGCTTGGATTATGTGATGTATGCTCCAGCAAGTGCAGAAGAAATCGAAAAAATCTTTGAAAAAGGATTGAATCACGAGGCTGTTACCGCGTTAGAGTGTGATCAATATAAGACAGCATTCTTACTATTTATCGCAAAAGAATACAAACGTTTAGGTTGGGTAATGCAGTTGCACTATGGATGTAAACGTGACAACAACACGACCATGTACAATAAGCTAGGACCAGATACGGGTTATGATTGTATTTCAAATTTTGCGCCTGCAGACCAACTTACAAATATGTTGGATGCGATCAATGAAAATGGTGGATTGCCAAAAACAATTTTATATAGTTTAAATCCTGGAGATGATGAATTGATCGGAACAGTACTTGGATGTTTCCAAAATAGTGATGCGATTGGAAAGATTCAACAAGGATCAGCTTGGTGGTTTAACGACAATAAAACGGGTATGGAAAAACAAATGACATCTTTGGCAAATTTAGGATTATTAGGTAATTTCTTAGGTATGTTAACAGATTCAAGAAGCTTCTTGTCGTATTCAAGACATGAATATTTCCGCCGTATCATGTGTAACTTAATTGGCACATGGGTAGAAAATGGAGAGTATCCTTATGATAAGGAAAACTTAACTGAAATCGTTAAGGGTATCTCTTACAACAATGCCGTTCGTTATTTTGGATTTGATTTATAATAGTTTTTAAGAGAACCTTGATTCAAGGTTCTCTTTTTTAGTGTCATAATTTAAAAATATGACACTTTTTCGATTGAAATGAAGGCAAAATGAGTCAAGTCTGACTCAAAATGGGGTAAAAAAACATAAAAAGGTGTCAAAATCTGAAATTATGAATCAAAACATGCTAAAAAAGCAGTGAAATGAGTCGAAATTTAAAATTTTGAACCAAAACATGCTTAAAAAGAAGTGAAATGATTCAATATTTGAAATTATGGCATTTTTTTGGATTTTGAGCATGCTAAAAATTTGTGTGATTTAAACTCATCTTCATGTTTCCCCTAGAAAAATGTAATTTTATTTAAATATTCCCCTAGAAAAGTGTTAAATACAGTGGAATATTCCCCTAGAAAAATGTAAAATCAGATTAAAGGAGGAAGATTCTATGTATCGATATATATATAATGATTTAGTAGAATGGAAAAATAGTAGCTACCGCAAACCTTTGATTTTAAATGGTGCAAGACAAACGGGAAAGACTTGGATTTTAAATGAATTTGGGAAAAAAGAATATAAAAATGTAGTGTATATTAATTGTGACAATAATAATGAGATGAAAGAAATGTTCTATGATTTTGATGTGAATCGTTTGATTTTAAGTTTTTCTGCTCTCACAAATACGCGGATTGAAAAAGAAAATACATTGATTATTTTAGATGAAATACAGGAATGTCCATTAGGATTAACGGCATTAAAATATTTCCAAGAAGAAGCCTTTGAATATCATATTGTTGTGGCAGGAAGCTTATTAGGTATCACTTTACACCAATCAACAGGATTTCCAGTGGGAAAAGTGGATCAATTAACGTTGTATCCCATGTCATTTAAAGAATTTTTGTTGGCTTTAAATGAAGATATATTGGTAGAACAGATGGAACACCATAATTGGAAAGAGATGGATGTGTTCCATGAAAAGTTAAAGAATTATTTAAGGCAATATTATTATGTTGGTGGTATGCCTGAAGTTGTTAAATATTATGCTCAAACCAAGGAAATATTTCATGTTCGCGAAATCCAAAATAGAATTCTTTTAAACTATCGACAAGATTTTTCAAAACATATACCAGGAAGCTTATTGACCAAAGTAAATTTAGTGTGGGATTCTGTTCCTGCACAACTGGCAAAGGAAAACAAAAAATTTATATATGGAATGCTAAAAAAGGGTGGGCGTGCGAAAGAGTTTGAAGATGCGATTCAATGGCTTGTGGATGCAGGCTTGGTGTTTAGGGTGAACCGTATTAATAAAGTATGCATGCCACTAAAATTCTATGAAGAATTTAATGCGTTTAAACTGTACTTACTTGATTTAGGACTTCTTGGTGCAATGGTGGATGCTCCCGCAAAAAATATATTAATAGGAGATAATGTATTTAAAGAATATAAGGGTGCTTTTACGGAGCAATATGTTGCTCAACAAATAGTGGCTTGTAATGTAACTCCAAAATACTATAATAATGAAAATTCAACAAATGAAATTGACTTTGTACTTCAGTTAGGAAATGTATATCCAATTGAGGTTAAGGCAGAAGAGAATTTAAAATCAAAAAGTATGAATACATTATTAAATGAGAATGAGGATATGGAAGGGTGGAAATTTTCAATGTCTTCATATCGTACTTTTAAACAAATCATAAATATTCCTTTGTATGATGTGGATGAATGGATATTAATGTATAAAGAAAAGATGTTGGAAATTTAAACCAACATCTTTTTAGGTTCTACCTGTTTTCATTGATATATTCATTTACGCTTTGTTTGACAATATTGAAGTTGACTTCACCATACTGTAGTAGGGCATTATGGAAGTCTGCATTGTCAAATTTTGAGTTTAATCTAGACTTGGCATTACTCTTTAAATCTACGATTTGAAGATATCCATAATAGTAGGATAAGAATACAGTTGGATTATCTGCCAATTGATTGTAAATACTTTCTAATCCTTCTGAACTAAACATATCGCCATATTCATTCTTGAAATCATTGAGTGACATACCATCATAATGAATGCTGATATCCATTAAGACAATGTATAGATTGGTAAGAATGTTATTCAAATTATAGGCTTCTAATAAGTCTTCATTATTATCTAAATAATGTAAAGACATGCTTTCCATATAAGTAGCCCATCCTTCTGACATACCTAGATTGTTGTAGAAGAATTGGATTGGGTATTTTAAATGTTCCTTATTGTATTGCGCTTGATACATATGCCCGGCAATACCTTCATGAGCTAATGTTTGATAAAGTGTTAAACTTGATGGATCATCACCATAATCACGTTTGTTGTAGCGCATTTGATAGTTTTGTGAATAATCCAAGGCTGGTGTAATAAAGTAGGCAACAATTCCGCTGACAGATTGATCTTCTGGTAGTGCCTTTAAATCATATTTCATGTTTTTTACTTCTGGAAAATCCTTTTTATAGTTCTTTTGAAGGCTTTCTAGAATTTGATTTACATCCGTAAAATCCGTTGAAACCGAATCGAGTTCATACGCAATCATTGGATTGGCTTTATATAGTTTTTGGAATTTAGTGATAGCCGAATTGATTGCGGATTGTGTATTCTTTTTGATGGTTGAAATAGAATCGGTAGAACTTGTCGCATTTTCAACTAATACTTCATAATATTTCTTACCATTTTTATAGTTGGATAATCCTTGTAAAGGTTGTACTTTAGATTGTAGTGAAGTTAATGTATCTAACATAGCCTGATAACTAGGAAAGAAACTTATATCCATAGCTTCTTTGACTTGTGCTTTATAAGATGTTGTTTTTTCTTCATCTAGATTTAAAGCGTCAATCGCATTATCTAATGCACTTGTGATTGAACTATCCTCTTTATTGTTGATGACATCTTGAATATCTTGAATAACAGAATCATAGTCAAACTGTAATGTATTCTTATTTGCTTGTTCGTTTGTATATTCCAATACATCATTTGTATAGCGAGGCACATCATTGATTAAAGTAATCAAATCTTGAATATCTTTTTCACTTCGTAAAATGTATTCAGAAAAAACAGAAACCAGGCTTTGGTGAAGTCCGCTCATTGTGCTCCAACAATTATTCAAATATTGAAATTTCTTGTTCTCTGCTTTTAAATTCAATTCATTCTCATACTTTAATTCATCATAGATGGTTTGTTGCGTCTTGTCTAAAGTACTGCGATTAAACTTGTTTAATTCTTTTTGATCTTCTTTGATTTCTTCTGTATTGTCCGTATAAAATTCACCAAGACTTACATCTACATTATTAATATCAATACCATAGTCTTCTGGATGTTCGAAGAATTGGTGCATCGTTGTATAGTCATTCTCGGCATATTCAACAACCAACTGATTTGTGTATTTTGTGAAGTCTTTGTTTTCTTTAGCCGCAAACGTATTGTCTTGCATAGTTGTTGATCCACATGCAGTAAGTGATAATACGGTAAAGCTAATAAATAGTTTTTTGAATGTATTTTTCATTAGAATCCTCCGAATTTTTAAAAAAATGGACTGATTATTCATCAGCCCATGTAATTTTCTTATTCTTAACACCTGCAATAGATGCCAACGCCAAAAGGTCATATCCCTTTTCAGTAATATACGTATGTCCTTTTTGGAAAGCTTTTTCGATAACCATTCCAACACCTACGATTTCAGCTTGTGCCTGTGCAATTAAGTTTTCAGTTCCCTTAAATGCTTCGCCATTTGCCAAGAAGTCATCAATGAATAAAACTATGTCACCTTTTTTCAAGTATTCTTTTTCAATACAAATTGGATATGTTTTATTCTTTGTGAAAGAGAAGACTTCCGCAAATGCTGGATCGATCATTGTGCTTGGTTGTGTTTTCTTGATGAAAATCAATGGCACATTCAAACGAATGGCAGTTGCGAATGCTGGGGCAATACCACTAGATTCGATGGTTACTACTTTTGTGATGCCTTTGTCTTTAAAGTGTTCATAAAATTCATTTCCCATTTCATCTACTAAAGAACAGTCAATTTGGTGATTTAAAAAAGCATCCACCTTTAATACTTCATCATTGATAAAATGTCCTCTAGTCTCGATTGCGTTTTTCAGTGCTTTCATTTTGCTTTCCTTCCTCTTTTCGTTTTATTTGTACAATAGTTTGTCCGATACGATGATTCTTTACTTCCTTAACATATACATCCATTAAGTCTAGACTGACTTTAAAATGTGAACCTTCATCAGGGATTTGTCCATAATGATTTAGGATGTATCCACCAAACGTGTCACAATCCTCATCTTCTAATGAAATGCCTAAAGCTTTTTCGACATCTTCAATGTCAGCTTGGCCATAGATTCTAAATTGATCTGCATCAATTTGTTGGATTGGATCTGGTTCTTCAATATCATCATCTTCTTGGATTTCACCAAGAAGGGTTTCAATAATATCGTGTAAAGTCACGATACCGGTCATTCCTCCGTATTCATCCAGTAAAACCGCAAAGTATACTTTTTTGATTTTCATTTCCTTCAATAAAACATCGGCCTTCATGTTTTGTGAAATAAAGAAAGGCTGATCCATTGCTTTATTGATGACAT
Organism: uncultured Holdemanella sp.; assembly: GCF_958348295.1. Classification (NCBI taxonomy): domain Bacteria; kingdom Bacillati; phylum Bacillota; class Erysipelotrichia; order Erysipelotrichales; family Erysipelotrichaceae; genus Holdemanella; species uncultured Holdemanella sp. Next base: position 55,967 of record NZ_CATVYQ010000006.1, on the reverse strand, counting down.
TATCTTGTTCAATCGAATCTAAACGGAAATAATCACGTGTATCTAGAATACCTACGACATCATCATTATCCTCATCACATACAGGGTATAATGTGTGACGATTTTCTAGAATGGTCTTTTTCCATGTTTCTTTATCATCATTTAAATATAGACAAACAACTTCACTTCGATGTGTGCAAATTTCTTCAACGGGTGTATCATCAAATTCAAATAAGTTTTCAATAAACTCCTTTTGACTTGGCTCAACTCCACCACCGTTGATAACTTCATAAATATCTTCTTCAGAATAATCTTCTTGTTCTTTTTCTACTTCAAAACGCAAGAAGAAAGTAAATGGTGTAAATAAGGATTGAATGCCTTTCGCAATAGACATAAATGTTTTTTCAAACTTGTCTGAATGAGCATTCGCAAATTTTCTTGGTAATAAATCACTCAATAAAATATATACATACACCAATAGAAGTACGACTACATAAAGTAATGGACCATGGATCAAAGATTGTAAATAGATTACGCTCATCACAATGCCAAATACTTCCATGCATAGAGATAACCATTTTAATGTAGCTTGATATTTATAAGAATCATCTTCGATTTCTTTGTTTGTAGAAACGATGCTGCTTGTCATTGAAAACAAGATGTTTAGAATAAATGTAAATAAAATTAAGATGGGAAGGCTCATATTAACCCTCCTAAACTATACTGTAACGGGACTGAATCATCCGGATTCATGAAACTATCACTCCTTCATTAATACCCATTATCATACACAATTTAAAGGCTTTTTTCAATGTGATAAAGAAAACAACCAGAAAAATCTGGCTGTTTTAAAATTATAGATATTTACTTGCGTTATTCATTAAATATTGAATGATGGATTGTCGTGTCACAATACCAATAAAGATCTGGCGATCATCGACTACGGGTACGAAGTTTTGTTTCAAAGATTGAGCGAACAATTGATCGACTGGAACATCGATTTGAACTGGTGGCGTAAAGTCTCCACGAATTAGTTCACGAATCTCCATTTGTTCAAGATCTTCTTTATGAATCGAAGGATGGTCTAATAAGTACCAAAGAAAATCCCCCTCTGTAATGGTTCCTACATAAACTCCTTCCTTATTAATAATGGGCATCGCCGTATATTTGTGCTTGCGCATGAGAGCGAGTCCATCTTCTACACTGATATTATCATATAAATATTTAACACTATTTTTAGCCTTCAGAAAAAAGAATACATTTTCCTGCATTGTCTATCACCTCAGCTTTATACTACCATAATATTTATCATTTAAAAATCATACAATTATGGGAAATTGTGCAGAAGTGTGATAGAATTTTTATAAAAGTGGAGGCAAGAAAATGGAACAATATAAAAAAGAGTTTATTGATTTCATATTGGAATCTAAAGTATTAAAATTTGGTGATTTTACACTAAAATCAGGACGTAAATCCCCATTCTTTATGAATGCTGGTGGATATGTTACAGGTAATCAATTAAAAAGATTAGGTGAATATTACGCAAAGGCCATCGTTAATCAATATGGTAAAGACTTCGATGTATTATTCGGACCTGCATATAAGGGAATTCCATTGGCTGTTGCGACTACAATCGCATTAGATAATTTATATGGAATGGAAGTTCGTTATTGTTCAGATCGTAAAGAAGAAAAAGATCATGGAGCTGATAAGGGAAGTTTCTTAGGAACAAAACTACAAGATGGTGATCGTGTCGTTATGATTGAAGATGTTACGACATCTGGAAAATCAATGGAAGAAACAGTACCAAAGGTTCGTGGTGCAGCAAATGTTGAAATCGTTGGATTGATGGTTTCTTTAAATCGTAACGAAAAGGGAAAAGGTGAAAAAACTGCATTAACTGAAGTTAGTGAATTATATGGTTTCCCAACAGCTGCAATCGTGTCAATGCCAGAAGTAATTGAATATTTAGGAGATAAATTAGATCCTGAATTAAAATCAAGAATTGATGCATACTATGAAGAATATGGAGCTAAGGAATAGAGTCGAAAGATTCTATTCTTTTTATATACTTTGCGCACTGCGGTATATTTCTTGTTAAATTACTTTGCGCACTGCGGTATATTTCTTGTTAAATTACTTTGCGTACTGCGGTATGTATATCTGTAAGTGCTTTATATAAAGCAAATTTATACGTTTTGTTTTTCTTGTGTTAAAATGCAACATTTTACGTTACTTTTGACATATTGTGAATTAAAATATAAGTAGATAGTGCAGTGTATAAAAGTGAGGTGATGGTGTATATGATATGCTGTACCATGACTTTAAGGAAAAGACGAATAATAATTCTTACAAAAAATTTATAATTTTGGTAAAATGTCTACAACAACGAGTCTTCTTACAGGATATAATTCCAGTTGTAGAAGGCTCGATTTTTGTATATTAGGAGGTATCTTATGATAATTACAATTACACGTGAATTTGGAAGTGGTGGAAGAACCATTGCCAAGAAATTAGCTGAAAAACTAGGCTATGCTTATTATGATTATGAAATTGTGCAACAAATTGCTCAAGAAAGTGGTTTTGCGAAAGAGTATATTGAAGAAAATGGGGAAGATGCATCAAGCACAAGTACATTTGGTTTTATTTGGAATAATTATGGATATAATTTATCCGACGAATTATATATTGCACAAAGAAATGTAATTTGTGAATTGGCCGATACAGGAAACTGCGTTATTGTAGGAAGATGTTCAGACTATATTCTTCGTGATCGTAAAGACGTATTGAATGTATTTATTCATGCCGATTTTGAATATCGAAAAAATCGTGTTGTTTCGGTTTATGGGCAAAATGAATTTGCGCCAGACAAACGAATCAAAGACAAAGATAAACGTCGTATTGCTTACTATAAATATTACACAGATCGTAAATGGGCCGATGCTAAAAATTATCAATTATGCTTAGACAGTGGTGTTTTGGGTATTGATAAATGTGTAGAATTAATTGAAAAAGCCATGTAATTTTACTTTGACAAATTAAAAAAATAAAAATATAATCACTTCGTAACGAGTAGCGGAAACAGCGTAAATCCAGTTTTCTGCTACTTTTTTATATTTTTGTAAAGTGTGTTGCTCAAAAGCGTAAGTCCAACTTATGTAGACAATGCACTTTTTTGTGTTTTAAGGAGGAAAAGAATGGAAGAAAACAACAAAATGAAAAATGAGCCCATCAATAAGTTAATGCTTCAAATGGGTGTGCCCATGATTTTATCTATGGCTTTGCAAGCTGTCTATAATATTGTGGACAGTGCCTTTGTAGGAAATATGAAAGAAGGAAGTGAAGCCGCATTAAATGCACTTACCTTAGTATTTCCAATTCAGATGTTGATGGTGGCCTTAGCCATTGGTACAGGTGTTGGAGTAAACGCCTTACTCGCAAGAACTTTGGGGCAGAGAAATCGTGAAAAAGCTTCTAAAGTAGCCGGAAATGGTTTGTTTCTAGCTACAGTTATTTATATTATTTGTGTGTTGTTTGGATTGTTTGGCATTAAAGCCTATATATCCTCTCAAACAAGGAATGTGCTTGTATTATCGATGAGTGTAGACTATCTAAGGATTTGTTGCCTATTATCCTTTGGCGTTGTGTTCTTTTCTATATTTGAAAAACTGCTCCAAGCTACAGGACGCTCCTTATATTCTACAATTGGACAAGTTACAGGAGCCGTAATCAATATGATTCTAGATCCTGTATTAATCTATGGTTTCAATTTAGGTGTACAAGGAGCGGCTTATGCGACAGTCATTGGACAAATTTTATCGGCTCTATTATTAGTTGTGTTTCATATGCGTTTAAATAAAGAATTTGATCATGGTCTCACTTATACAAAACCCAATAAGCGTATCATCAAAGAAATCTATTCGATTGGACTTCCAGCCATTATTGCGCAGGCATTGATGTCATTCATGGTATATGCGATGAACTTAATTCTAAAATTTGATGCATCTGCACAAACAGCCTATGGACTTTTCTATAAAGTACAACAATTTGTACTATTTATGGCATTCGGTTTAAGAGATGCGATTACACCTATCATTGCCTTTTCGTATGGTATGCAAAATAAGCAGCGTGTTAAGGATGGAATCAAGTATGGCTTAATATATACTATAGTGTTAATGGCCTTGGGTACTCTAATTACAGAACTGTTCCCAAACTTTTTTGCGACACTATTTAATGCAGGACAATCTAGAATATATTTCATCAGTGCTGTTCGAATCATATCCATTAGCTTTTTGTTTGCAGGTGTAAATACCGCATTTCAAGGTGTGTATCAAGCTTTGAATGGAGGTATGGAATCCTTGATCGTATCCTTGCTTAGACAAGCCATTTTGATTTTACCTTTAGCTTGGGGATTTTCAAAATTAGTCATTCAATATAAGATGGATGTTTCTTTGATTTGGTATGCATTTGTGATTACGGAAGTTTTATCTTGTGTTGTGGGATGGGTATTTTTAAGACGAATTGAGAAAAAGAAGATGGTGTTTGATTAAGGTCAAACACTTTTTCTTTTGTGTGGTGTATAATAAAGTACATATGGAGGAAACATATGGAACAAGATTCTCTATTTTCAATACAAGAAGATACAAGGCCTTTAGCCGATCGTATGCGTCCGGAAACATTGGATGAATATGTGGGACAAAAACAGCTTGTTGCCAAGGGAAATCTTTTGTGGCAAATGATTGAACATGATCAAGTGACATCGATGATTTTCTGGGGTCCACCAGGAGTAGGAAAAACGACATTGGCACGTATTATTGCACATCAGACAAAGAGTTATTTTGTGGATTTCTCAGCTGTTACTAGTGGCATTAAAGAAATCAAGGAAGTTATGAAACAGGCTGATACGCGTAGGGCCTTGGGACAAAAAACAATATTATTCGTAGATGAAATCCATCGTTTTAATAAGGCGCAACAAGATGCGTTTTTACCTTATGTTGAAAAGGGAAGTATCATTCTGATTGGTGCTACAACAGAAAATCCAAGCTTTGAGATCAATTCAGCCCTTTTATCTAGGTGTAGAGTATTTGTGTTAAACAGTCTAAATACGGATGACTTAAAAGATTTGATTATTCGTGCTATTTCCAGCTCAAAAGGATTAGGCAATTTAAAAATACATATTACGGATGAAGATATAGATGCGATTGCCGCATTTTCAGGTGGGGATGCCCGCTTTTGTTTAAACACATTAGAGATGGTTGTATATAATAGTCCAAGTGAATTGGATGGAATTCATGTTTCACAGGATATTTTGAAGCAATGCCTTCAAAAAAGGTCGTTACTGTATGATAAAAAAGGGGAGGAACACTATAATATTATTTCGGCTCTACATAAAAGTGTACGAAACTCCGATGTACAGGCCGCTGTATATTGGCTAGCACGTATGTTAGAGGCTGGAGAAGACCCTTTATATATCGCAAGAAGATTCGTTCGTATGGCTAGTGAAGATATTGGTATGGCAGATTCTAGAGCCTTAGAAATCTGTGTGGCAGCCTATCAGGCATGTCACTATTTAGGTGTTCCAGAATGCAATGTACACTTAACGCATGCAGCTGTATATTTGGCTTTGGCTCCAAAATCAAACGCTTTAGAAGTGGCTTATAATAATGCGAAAAGTGATGCATTAAAAACATTAGATCAGCCAGTGCCTTTACATATTCGTAATGCACCGACAAAGTTAATGAAAGATTTAGGTTACAGTAAAGGATATGAGTATTCACATGATTATGAATATCACATGACGGATATGCAGTGTCTTCCAGATGCTCTAGTTGGTAAAGAATATTATGTACCTAGTGATCAGGGATCTGAAGTGAAGGTGCGTAATCGTCTTGCGCAGATTAAACAAATCAAGGCAATGGTGCATAGAAATCGTATGATGAAGCAAAATCCTAAAGGAGGAAAATCGTGAAACCACATGAGCTAATGAATGAATTACAATATGGTGAGAGTATAGAAGTAGAATGTAAAAAAGCGTCAAATTCTTTACCAAAATCTGTATGGGAAACATATTCTTCTTTTGCAAACACAAATGGTGGAACTATATATCTAGGGGTTGATGAACCCAAAAACAATCATTTTGAGATTGTTGGAGTAGATTGTCCTGAAAAAATAATAAAAGATTTTTGGGATACAATTTCTAGCGATAAAGTAAGTTCAAATATTTTGTTGGAAAAAGATGTTCGTAAAGAATGTATTGATGGCAAAAGTATTGTCATAATTCATGTGCCTCGTGCCGATTACAAGCATAGACCAGTTTATATAAACGGAAATCCTATGAAGGGAACATATAAAAGAAATTATGAAGGAGATTATCATTGTACAGAAAGTGAGATAAAATCATTCTTTCGAGATGCTAGCGATGAAGGGAACGATGGTACCTTGTTATCAGGCTATACAATGGAAGATATTGATGGAGATACTTTGCAGATGTATAGGAATGCATTTGAGGTACATAATCCAAATCATGTATGGAATTCATTGGATAATAAAAACTTTTTGAGAAGTCTTGGCGGATATGCTGTAAACAGAGGGACAAAAGAAGAAGGATTGACGTTAGCGGGATTATTGATGTTTGGGAAAGGTCTCTCTATACGGGAAAGATTAGAGAATTTTCGCTTTGATTTTTTAGATATGACAAATTTGATTGGAGACAGAAGATGGTCAGATCGTTTGACATATGATGGAACATGGGAAAATAACATTTACAATTTTATTAAGATAGTATTACCTAAGTTAGTGTCTGATTTAAAACGACCTTTTGTTTTGGAAGGTTTTCAACGGAAAGATGATACAGAAGTACATGCCTCTATACGAGAAGCAATGATGAATAGTATTATTCACTGTGATTATCATCAAGCTGGAATTTTAAAGATAATTAAAAAAGATAATGAATTTATTTTTTCTAATCCAGGTAGATTAAAAATATCTATTGAAGAAATTTATGAAGGTGGAAATTCAGTTGCGAGAAATCCTAAAATACAAACAATGCTGAGGATGATTGGATATGGTGAGAATATTGGTTCTGGATTCCCTATGATTTTAAAGACGTGGAAAGCCGAAAATTGGAGAAAACCAGAACTTTTAGAAAATGAAAACTTATCATGTGTTGAATTGCATTTACATATGATAAGTTTATTGCCTCAAGAGATAACAGAATATTTATCGCAAATATTTAAAGAGGATTATTTCTTGTTAAACGCAGAAGAACAAATGATTTTAAGCATTACTTATATGGATAAAGAAATTACAAATGAGAAAATACAATTATTGCTTAACACACATGTTGTTGAAGTTGGTAAATATTTATCTGATTTAGTAAAAAAAGAAATGTTGGTAGTAAACCAAAATGGTAGATGGACAACCTATAGCATAAATGAAAAGTATGGAGTATCTTTGATTTCATCTTTGGAATCAGATGAAGATTTGAATAAAACAGATAGAGAAATATTAGAATATTTAAAGAATAATAAGAAAATTACATCTAAAGATGTTATAAAGGTGACTAATATTTCATCCATATCAGGAGCTAATAAAGCTCTAAAAAGATTATTTGATAAAAATCTGTTGAAAAAAACTAGAATTAAGAATAGTGTATTTTATGAAATAAAGGAGTGTTAAAGTGGAAACCACTCAAAAAAGTGGAAACCACTCAAAAAAAGTGGAAACCACTCAAAAAAAAGTGGAAACCACTCAAAAAAAAGTGGAAACCACTCTATGAGATACAAACAAAACTTGGAGGATTACATGAAAATAGAAATTCATAGTTTACAAGAAACACAGAAATTTGCCACTAAAATGGCAGATCTTTGTAGAAACAAACAATTAGTCATTACATTAGATGGAGATTTGGGTGCAGGTAAAACAACTTGGACCAAAAGCTTTGGGAAAGCTTTGGGTGTAAAGAATGTGATCAATTCACCAACTTTTACAATCTTAAAGGATTATAAGCAAGAAGGTGGAGTCCCATTCCATCATATTGATGCATATCGTTTGGAAGGAAAATGTCAGGACTTAGGTTTTGAAGATTGTTTTGATGAAGGAATTACTGTAGTAGAATGGTCTGAATTTATTGAAGATCAATTGCCACAAGATCATATCAAAATTTCTTTTGAAGAAGGCATCGATGAAAATCGTACAGTGACATTAGAATATACGGGTCCTGTATCAAAGAGTATTGTGGAGGCATATCATGATTAGTTTATGTATGGATAGTGCTTATAAAGCATTAGTGTTAGGTTTATATAAAGATGGAACATTGATTGATGGTGTATCTATTGAAGCGTTCAAGAAACAAAGTGAAACGATTTTTGTGGAATTAAATCAATTGTTTGAAAAGACAGGTTTAGACTATAAAGACGTAGATGAAGTGATCATTACAGATGGTCCTGGATCTTATACAGGTATTCGTATTGCGATGACAATTGCGAAAGTATTCTGTACACAAATGCATAAAACATTAAAGTGTATTAGTACCATGCAGTTGTTTGCGGGCATGGATGAAAGTGCCAACGTTATTTTGGATGCGCGTAGTAAAAGAGCGTATGTAGCACACTTAGAAAAGGGTGTTGTGGTTGGAGAAACACAAATTTTAGAAGTCGATCAATTAGAAGATTTCTTGAACGAACATCCTGGAACTTTATATGGAGATGGTTATTTGGTGAATCAAGAAGCTGCAAGTTGTGATTTCTTGAAGAATTTTATTGAGGTACCAAGTCGTACAATTGAAAATATACATGCCTTAGTTCCTCAATATTTAAAAGAAAGCGATGCTTATAAAGCATGATTTTTAAAGAAATGAAAGACACAGATCTAGTTCGTGTTTTAGAGCTTGAACAAGCTTGTTTTAAACAGCCTTGGCTAGAAAAAGATTGTTTATATGAATTGAATGAGAATCCCTTTTCTCATGGTTGGATTTTACTAGATGAAGATACCATTGTTGGATACGCCTTTTTATGGGAAACCTTTGAAATGGCGCAGCTTGCTCGTATTGGAGTCGATCCAAACTTAAGAAAAAGAGGATATGGTAAAGAATTGATGATGCATTTGTTTGATCGAGCTCGAGAAGTGGCTTGTGAATATATGACATTAGAGGTTCGTGCCAGCAATGAGGCAGCCTTGAATTTATATCAAAAAATGGGCTTTATTCAAGTCAATGTATCTAAAAGTTATTATCCAGATGGAGAAGATGCCATTGTGATGACATTGGCATTGTAGGAGGATTATATGATTATTATCGGAATTGAAAGTAGTTGTGATGAAACAGCCGTTGCGGTTGTCAAAGATAAAAAGGAAGTATTATCAAGTGTAGTCGCAAGCCAAATTGATGTGCATACAGAATTTGGTGGTGTCGTACCCGAAGTTGCGAGTCGTATTCATGTAGAAAATATTTCGTATTGTATTGAAAAAGCATTGAAGGATGCCAATATCACTATGGAAGATGTGGATGCGGTTGCCGTTACGCAAGGGCCTGGTTTAATTGGATGTTTACACGTTGGTGTGCAAGCTGCCAAGACTTTGGCTTTTGCCTACCACAAACCATTAGTTCCTGTACATCATTTGGCAGGACATATTTATGCCAATGAATTAGTTGTGGATATGAAATATCCAGTATTGGCGCTTGTTGTTTCTGGTGGAAATACAGAACTTGTTTATATGAAGGATGAAACAAGTTTTGAAATCTTAGGAGAAACGCAGGATGATGCGATTGGAGAAGCCTTTGATAAGGTGGCTCGTGTATTGGGTCTTGGATATCCGGGTGGTCCTAAAATTGATAAATTAGCAAAAGAAGGAAAGCCTGTTTATGAACTGGCAAAACCTAAGACACAAGGTCGTTATGATTTTAGCTTTTCTGGATTGAAGAGTAGTGTTCTACAATTTACGAAACGTATGGAAAGACAGGGCAAGACATTTGATATGGCAGATTTAGCTTGTTCATTCCAAGAATGTGCATTGGATGAAATCTTCTCTCGTGTAAGAGCCGTATTAGATGATCATAAAGATATTCGTCATTTCGTTGTAGGTGGTGGTGTAAGTGCTAACTCAAGACTTCGTGAAAAGGTAGAAGAATTAAGAAATGAATATCCGGAAGTTGAATTTACTGTACCTCCAATGTATTGTTGTACAGACAATGCGAGCATGATCGGTGTTGCAGGAACAATCGCCTATCTTTCTGGAAGAAGAGCAGATGCAAGTTTAACTGCCGATTCAAGTTTAGAAATCCAATAGGAGGTTTTATGCAAGAGCTACGTTTACTTCAAGAAAAAGATTTAGAAAGTATATATCCAATCTATGTACATTATGTAAAGACAAGCGTTGCGATTTTTGATGTTGTGTCAGATTCTTTTGATGTATTTAAAGAACATATGATGGAAATATCAAAGACAAATCCATTTTATGTCGTACTTAATGATGATGTTCTAATTGGCTATGGCTATGTACACCCTGCTTTTTCGAAGGAAGCGTATAAGTATTGTGTAGAGCTTACTATTTATTTTAAAGAAGGAAAACATTATGGTTTACCTTCTAAAATGTTAGATCAGCTTGAAGCGGATTGCAGAAAATTAAACATGCGTTGGATCATTTCATGTATTACAGATTCGAATGAAGAAAGTATTGCCTTTCATAAAAAACATGGCTTTACTATGTATGGGGCATTACCTTCTTGTGGTATGAAATTTGATGTGTGGCATGGTGTAGTTTGGCTTTGTAAGAGACTGGATGAGGTTAAAAAGAATTTTTCTTGTGCAAGTAATGCAACCATCTTGGGTAATGTTTCAATTGGCAAAGATTCAAGTGTTTGGTATAACGCCGTGATTCGTAGTGAAGAAGAAACGATTGAAATTGGGCAAGAAAGCAATATTCAAGATCAGTGTGTTTTGCATACGGATTGTGGCTATCCATTAAAAATTGGTGATCGTGTTACGATTGGTCATGGAGCCATTGTGCATGGTTGTACGATTGAGGATGAGGTGCTTATTGGAATGGGCGCTATTATCTTAAATGGAGCTCATATAGGAAAGCATAGTATCATCGGTGCTGGTTGTGTTGTGCCTGAAAATATGGTGATTCCACAAAAGAGTGTTGTGGTTGGAGTACCGGCTAAAATCATTAAAAAGACTTCAGAATCTCAGGTTTCTGACATTCTTTCAAATGCAGATCATTATGTAAAATTATCAAAAAAATTGGGTTAGTCATTTGGCTAATCCTTTTGTATATTGTAAAATCTTTGTAGTGAGGTTGACTATGGAAAACTTATTGAATTATGTACATTTAAGAAGAGATATAGACTTTTCTATTCGTCCATTTAATGATGTGGATATGTTAGTATGTGCCGATCTATCTTATGTGGATTGGGATGGCATTGTGGAAAAGGACGAGGTTTCTTTAGAAGAAGCATGTCGTAAATATCTTTCTTTATATAGTGAAGAGGAATTAAAAAGTAAGTATACATTTTCAATAAATCTTCCACATTTGATTGATGCATTACAAGATACGATTCGTTATGGAAATATAAAGTTAAAGAACTATAAAAAAGTCTATAGCGATGAAGATGTGATTCAATTTAGTGTCGTAACACTTGTGTTGCCAGATGGATCTTTCGTTATTTCTTTTAGTGGTACAGATGGTAGTATTACGGGCTGGAAAGAAAATTTAATGATGACTTATAAGCAGGACCTTCCTTGTCAAATCCTGGCGAAGGATTATGTCAAAGAAACCATTGAGAATATTCCTGAAACGAATTATTTGTTTGGATTGAAAAAGAAGAAGGTCTATCCAAAGATGTATTTAACGGGGCATTCAAAGGGTGGAAATCTAGCCATGTATGCGTATTTAAAAAATCCAGAACTACAGGGATATATTGAAGGTGTGAAAAGTTTTGATGGGCCTGGCTTTGTAGAGAGTTTCTGGCAAGGTAATGAGGATATATCTAAGATCACAAACTATATTCCTAAGGATAGCATTGTGGGTCGTGTTTTAGATCATAGAGAACAAACGAAAGTCATGGATGCCGAAGGTTCTGGTCTAGTTCAGCATGATACGCTTATGTGGAGTGTGGATGTAAAAGACTTTAATTATTGTGATGCACTCACAAAAGAGAGTGATGATTTATTGGAATATGTAAATAAGTTATTAATGGATCGTCCACTGGAAGAAAAAGAGCGTTATTGTCATTTGATTGGAGAATTATTTGATCGTATGGAAATTTATACGATTGCGGATTTAACTGAATTTTCATTTAAACAGGCATTGTCTGGAATTAAGGAGATTCGTCAATTGAATGCAGAAGAAATTAAGTTTATGTTTGAAGTTGTGAAATTTATCGCGGTGCAATCCGCTCCAATATTAGTGAAAGGAAGAAAGTAAAATGAGAAAAATAGGTTGGATTGGTGCTGGCATTATGGGTCAGCCAATGGTTATTCATTTATTGAATAAGGGTTATGAAGTGCATGTGTACGCAAGACATCCAGAAAGGGTAGAACAAGCTAAAAATGCAGGTGCCATTTTAGAAGAATCGATTGTGTCTTTGACATCCAATGTAGATGTGATTTGTACAATGGTCGGTTTTCCTAGTGATGTTAAAGAAGTATATGATGTGATTTTTAGTTGTATTGAAGCGGGTAAAACTTGTATTGATTTTACGACTTCAAGTCCAAAGCTTGCTAAAGAATTGTATACAAAAGGAAAAGAATTGGGCGTTCATGTATTGGATGCGCCAGTGACTGGTGGAGATACGGGAGCTAAAAATGGTACTCTAACTGTTTTGGTTGGTGCAGACAAAGAAGATTTTGAAACAAATAAAGAAATCTTTGAAGCGTTTGGAACACAGATTGAGTATTGTGGCAAGGCAAGTTGTGGTCAACATGTCAAGATGGCCAATCAAATTATGATTGCGAATACGTTACAAGGTATTTGCGAGGCTATGTCGTATTTAAATTGTAAAGATGTGGATGAATCTTTCGTGTATCGCTTCTTGCGTAATGGAGCTGCTGGATCTAAACAGTTGGAATTCCAAGGTAAGAAGATGTTAGAGAATGATTATGCGCCTGGTTTTTATGTGAAGCATTTTGTGAAAGATCTAAAGATTGCACAAGATGAGGCAAATTTTCCTCTGTATGGTGTAAATCGTGTAATCAAAGAATATGTGGATCTAATGGATCGTGGCATGAGTGATTTGGGTACGCAGTGTTTGATTGAGTATTTTAGAAAGCCACAAATCAAAGCGGTTATCTTTGATATGGATGGTTTGATGTTTAATACGGAGAAGATGTTTAAGGATGAGTTTAAAGAGAAGGCTAAAGAATTAGGTGTTTCTTGTCCAGACTATTTTCCAGAACCATTGATTGGTTGTGATTCAAGAAAGGTTGCACTCTATGAAGAAATGTATCCGGGTGTGACTCAGGTTATGGAAGAAATTCAGGAAGAACGCGTGGATTATTTCTTTACATATTTTAAAGAGCCTGGTAGTGCCAATATGGTTGGGTTACAAAATTTAATTGAGTATATTGAAGAGAATAAGATTCCTTATGCGGTTGCCTCAAGTTCGCATCCGCAAGCTATTAAAAAGTTCTTGTCGCATGCAGGTTTTGTGTTAAGTCCAAATGTGATTGTATCTTCTAAAGAGGGATATAAATCAAAGCCGGCTCCAGATGTTTTCTTGGCAGCAGCAAAAAGATTAGGAATGGAACCAGAAAATTGTTTAGTATTAGAAGATAGTAAGCATGGAATTATGGCAGCAGCCAATGCGAAGATGCATTCCATTTTTATTCAAGATCAGATTGCGCCAGATGACGAAATGAAGGAGTATATTCAAGAGTCTTGTACGGATTTAAATGGGGTAATTGATTATTTAAAGCGTTGTAAATAATTGGTTGCTACTTTATAATATTGTTGAGAAATTAATAGGAGGACGTAATGAAAAAAGAATTAGTCATTGTTCTTGATTTTGGAGGACAATATAATCAGTTGGTTGCACGTCGTGTTCGTGAGTGCAATGTATATTGTGAAATTTATTCATATAAAACAGATTTAGAAAAAATCAAAGCTATGAATCCAAAGGGAATTATCTTGACTGGAGGACCAAATAGTTGTTATGAGGCAGATTCACCTACATATTCAAAGGAATTATTTGAGTTGGGTATCCCAGTTCTTGGTCTTTGCTATGGCGCACAATTGATGATGCATGTATTGGGTGGAAAAGTAGAAAAAGCGGATCACCGTGAATATGGTAAGACAGAGGTTCTTGTGGATAAGACTTCTTCTAAAATCTTTGAGGGTGTATCTGAAAAAACAATTTGTTGGATGTCACACTTTGACTATATTTCACAGGTAGCACCTGGATTTGAAATTACGTCTCATACAGATAACTGTCCTTGCGCATCAAGTGAAAATGCAGAAAAAGGATTATATGCAATTCAGTTCCATCCAGAAGTATTACATACACAAGAAGGCTCAAAAATGTTATATAACTTCGTTCGTGGTGTTTGTGGATGCAGTGGTGATTGGAGAATGGATAACTTTGTTGAAGAACAAATTAAGGCTATTCGTGAAAAGGTTGGAGATGGAAAAGTTTTATGTGCCCTTAGTGGTGGAGTAGACTCTTCTGTTGCAGCTGTATTATTATCAAAAGCAATTGGTAACCAATTGACATGTGTATTTGTTGATCATGGTTTACTTCGTAAAAACGAAGGGGATGAAGTAGAAGCTGTATTTGGTCCTGAAGGTCCATATGAATTAAACTTCATTCGTGTAAATGCGCAACAAAGATATTATGAAAAGCTAAAGGGTGTTGAAGAGCCAGAAGCAAAGCGTAAGATCATTGGTGAAGAATTCATTCGTGTATTTGAAGAAGAGGCTAAGAAAATTGGAAAAGTTGATTTCTTAGTTCAAGGAACGATTTATCCAGATGTTGTTGAGAGTGGTTTAGGTGGAGAATCTGCTGTAATTAAATCTCACCACAACGTTGGTGGACTTCCTGATCATGTAGATTTCAAAGAAATCATTGAACCATTACGTGACTTATTCAAGGATGAAGTTCGTAAAGCTGGTTTAGAATTAGGTATTCCTGAATACTTAGTATTCAGACAACCATTCCCAGGACCTGGTTTAGGAATTCGTATCATTGGTGAAGTAACTGAAGAAAAAGTAAAAATCGTCCAAGATGCAGATGCCATTTATCGTGAAGAAATCGCAAATGCTGGATTGGATCGTTCAATTGGTCAATACTTTGCAGCATTGACAAACATGCGTTCAGTAGGTGTTATGGGTGATGAAAGAACATATGATTATGCCATCGCTTTACGTGCCGTTAATACAATTGACTTTATGACTGCTGAATCTGCTCAGATTCCATATGAAGTATTAAATAAAGTTATGTCTCGTATTATCAATGAGGTTCGTGGGGTTAACCGTGTAATGTATGACCTTACTAGTAAGCCTCCTGGAACAATTGAGTTTGAATAATATCAAAAGTTGAAAAAGTCCTTTATTCAAGGGCTTTTTTTAATATCTCAAGTGGTGCTGAAAACATTTTGAAAACGTATTTTGTATTTGGTGCCTTAACTAAAGGCTTTCATAAGGGTCCAAAATCGCGCTTTTTAGCAAAAAACAGGTAAAATTGACCGATTTTTGACAAGAATCAGGTTATTTTTTAGCTGAAATCACTGAAATTTGGCTAAGCGGTTTGGAGGTGCTTAGAGGTTGTGCAAAAACATTAAAAAAGCCTTTAAAATAAGGCTTTCATGAGGATTTGCTTAGCCAATAAATACTTCTGTTTTACCCTTTTTTCGCATTGCCAAGATGGTTTTGAGGGCCAAAGTAATCATTTCATCGTCTGCATCGTTATCAATTTTAGTTCCATACAAGTTAATGAACCGAATAAGTTCGTCTTGTAGGCTTCTGAATACATATGGATTGCCATATACGGCTATCTCTTTTCCGAGTAATGAATTGACTATAAAATCTTGTTTTGTAAGTCCGGACATCAGTACTCTTCTATCTAATAGTTCTGCTTCCTCTTTTGACATTCTGAAAGAAATAATTTTATTTCTCAAACGTCCTTTCTGATCTAGATTTTTCTTGCTCATCTTTTTCACCATTTCTTGAAATGTTTAATTTTTTGGCAATCATAAGATCTTTATTAGGAAACATATGTGCGTATCGATAGGTTACTTTAACACTTTCATGCCCAACACGATTTGCGATATCTACAGCACTAAATCCCATTTCAATCAGCATAGATACGTGGGAATGTCTTAAATCATGGACACGTATTCTTTTAACACCGGTTTCTCTGCATCCTCGATCTATTTCATGATGAAGACCAGATTTAGTGATTGTAAAGATACGATCATCAACTTTTAAGTAGGGGAGTCTAGAGATATAATCTTGCATTTCTTCGGCTAGAAAATCAGGAAGTGTTAATACACGATTACTCTTTTTGGTTTTAGGTGTTGTGATAACGTCTTTGCCTTTAATACGCTGATATGATTTGTTGATTCTTAAAGTTTTCTTTTCAAAATCAAAATCTTCAGCTGTTAAGGCAAGCAGTTCACCAAGACGTATGCCACACCAATACAAGATTTCAAATGCATGATAACTTTCTTCTTTATTCATCATTGCTCTAGAGAAAGTAAGATATTCTTCCTTAGTCCAAAACTTCATTTCACCAACTTCTTCTTTACCCATGTTACCGGCAAGTCTAGCAGGATTGCTTTTTAATCCATAAAATCTAACAGCATAATTAAATAGTGCGCTGAGTTGATTATGAATCGTTTTAAGATACGTTTGTTTGTAGTTGTTGTCTTTCATGACTTGATCTTGCCAATGGATAATATCTTTTGGAGTAATTTCATCTAGTTTCATTTCACCAAGATAGGGAACGATATGATGATAAAAGATATTTTGTTTGGTCATCAACGTATTTTCTTTAATACGATATTCCATTGATTCTAGATAGATTTCAACAAAGTTCTTAAATAAGATGTCAGTGCTATCTTTCTTTTTGTCAATGAATAAGGATTCATATCTTTGAGCATCATGTTTTGTTCTAAAACCACGTTTTGTAGTTTGTTTAGCTTTGCCAGTCCAATCTTTATATCTTGTGACAACAAACCAAGTATTTCTTTGCTTATCTCTGTATACGGACATACTTGCTATCCTTTGTTTCATCGTCCTTGCCAAAGAAACGTTCATAGAAATAAGTACTAACAACTCTTCCTTTGATAGTTAGATATCCTTTTTTCTCTAGTTCTTCATTTAGCTGGCAGATATATCTATGTGCATATGAAGTTGATCTCCCCATGATTTCTCCGACTTCTTTTGCTGATAAAAATCTTTTTTCTTGCATAAAACATTTCTCCTTTCAATGATGTTATAGATGATTTTGAAAACACATTCACACATGCAAACCATGTTTATGAAGTGCAAGACTCGTTTTGATTTGATAATCAATCCTTGCCATTTGTCTTTTATCGAGCTTTGTAATTCTCTTTATTAATCGTGATTTATCAATAACTTTGATTTGTTCTAGCATGACAATGGATTGGTATTTTAAATCTTTGTTGTAGCGAATTAAATAATGCGTTGGAAGATAGGCTTTGGAATTAACCTTACTAGTTAAACACGCAACAATTGTTGTTGGACTATGTTTATTTCCTCGGTCATTCTGAATAACTAATACAGGCCTTACTCTAGCTTGTTCACTTCCATAGGCATCATTTAAATTGGCTAAATAAATTTCTCCTCGTTTAACTTTCATATTCGAAGCTCTCTTTCTAATATGTAAAACCAGGATTGCTCCTGGTTGATATTTAATAATTAGTATTTATCGTGTTTTCTATTTATCACCTGATTACCCGAAAACAAGGGAATCCTATTCGACAAGATGTTCGCAATTCATCTTTCATTGGGGTCGCACCAACCCATCTTACGCGTGGGCCTGTCGCTAGAAGTATCATTATCTTATATATTGTCATGGCACAATCAGCATCATTGTTTATCAATCTAAAGTATCATCGCTCCGTATTAAACATCATCGCGCAATAGTGAAATAGCTCGAATATATAAGTGGTGTATCGAATAGTTGTTATTGAGTTTTCAAAGAGCTATATAAGAGAATATTTTTCCCTTCACCCTATGAGCCAATTGAAATACTCAATAATTGCACACTTTGCATTATTTTTTTGATTTATATACTTTTTCTAGTTTGGATAGTCTTCTTGATATCGTATATCTAGGAATACCAGTAATTTCGGATATTTCTTTCCCGGTATACCCACGATACATTAAAAAGACAATGAGCTGAACCTCAAATCCAAATTCTTCTAAAGCTTTTGCAAGAGCTATACTATGAATTGAATTCATAAAATCTTCTACTGTTGTTATTTCTGCTGTTGAATTATCACATACGAATTCAAAAAAATTATCGGATGGTTGTAGCGCATGTTCATAGAATCTACGATCCGAATTAAAAATCATGCGATCATAATCATAGATAAGTTTGATTTTGTCTTCTGTCAAACCATTTTCTTTCATGAATTTTTCATCCCTTTCTTTCCATTTTTTAAATCTGTTTTCTTCACTTCTGTGGTTTTTAAATCTTGTCATTTCATCTTTCTCCTTTTAAACTCACACTTTTGAAGGAAGTAGCCCTTCATATATGAGCCGACGAAAGATGACATTTATTGCAGTGGTTTAAAAAAAGAAAGAAAACTTCTTCCATGAAGTATGTGCAATGATAAAAAAATGCAGATCGTTATAAATAGGATCTGCATCATTTATTTGTGTTATCGGTTATTTATGAGAGTTGGATCTCTGATTTTTGCCATCAATACAATTAGAACATTCTTAAAATACTTAAACAATATTTAAAATATAAAAATCGACGAATAAACACAAAATATCATTCGAAGAATATATATCTTATTGCTTTGAATATGATATACTGTTCTTATCAGAAAGAGGAAAAAGTATGGTGCGCCAGTTCGGTGCAGTTGATTTAGTTAGGTGAAACTCCTGACCTGGTAACTCTTGGAGCAAAGAGGCCAGTATCTAGTCCTTGGGCATTGTATCGTGAGGTACAGTGCTAAGCGTAGGAAGGAAAGACTTAGAGCCCTAAAGCGAAAGCCTGAAGCAATTTAGCGTCGTTAGTACCAACAAAGTGGTGCGTGATGCTCTCATACTAGCCGTAACCAATATAGGTTGAATCGTTATGCCAGATTCAATCGGACACCACCGGCGTTATAAAGCAGGGCGAGAAGTCAAGGTATCAACTGCATACCTGGGAGGTCTTGCACATGTCAAACCTGTATTTTTACCAAGCGTATCGGTTGTGTGCAAAATATGTAGAATTAAAATCCGTCAGAAAATTTGTATGTTTTTCACAATTGCATATTTAGCATTATAACTATACAATTAAGATGTAATTCCATTTACAATTGGGGGGATAGTTGTGGTTAGATATGTATTACTTGAAATGCGTAAGCAGTGGGAGTTTTTTCCGTTTGTCTTTATGCTTTTAGCAAGTTTTTTTCTCTCTGTAATATCCCCTTACCTCAATGGTGTCTTTTTAGATTTTCTCACATATAATCATGTCATTGAAGAAGTTCTCAAATTTTCAGTATTTATCGCCACGGTAGGTATTTTGGGAGCGATTATGTCCTATTTTGGGCGCAATAAATTTGGATGGGGTTAGGTGAATTTGCTCTCCAAGAATTTAAGGGGCGGCATATACCCCAAAACGGTTTATAGCTAATTTTGGGCTCGGGCAACATTTAGTTGTCCGAGTTCTTTTTTTTCAACTATTTTAATGCTTCCGTTATCCTTGTCGATTTCAAAATCAATGTCTTTTTTAAAGATCAACATACGTCTGTTTCTGAATCGTTCCCAGTTGCGATATCCATTGGCTGCTTTCGTAACTAATTTAATAATCACATTACAATTCTCTGACAGTGCATTGTTGATTCTTTTCTGTTCTACAGTAATTTCTCCTGTGTCTTTTGAAACGATACAACAGTGATTATACGCGTGTTTCAAAACGAAATGATCAGAGTTTCATTCATACAATCCTGAAAGACATTTATATCTGAATGAAGAACATAAATGTACAGTAATAATCTTATATTTTAATGATACAGTATATTTATTATCTTGAAAATCAAAAAATATGTAGCTGCAGGCACTAAAAACGCCCCAAAATACTTTGGAGCGAATCTTGAGCTGCCTAGCACACTGCCCTATGTAATCTTATAGCGTATCTAGACCCCAACTATTTTTATATAGTCCTATTTTGCAAATATGGCAACGACCAAAATACTGACTAAGACGGCATTTTCTCTTCTGTTTAAATTAACCACTCATATTGAACATATGAAACTGCGTTATATCGAGAAACAAAACGCTGCATATGTTACACAACGAATCTTTAATGATGTTATCCAAGTAACCACATTTGTTATATCAAATTTTCTGACCGCTATCTTATACCTTATTCAGATGGTGGGGATTGCAATCCTGTTTCTCTATATCAATCCTTTACTGTTGATATTGGTTGTAATCTTACTTATTCCATATATATTATTGTTCTGCCTGATGAAGGAACCTCTCTACGAGTCCCTTAAGCAAAAGAAGGAAGCCGATAATTCTATTTTTGGCAACTTAGCGAGCCAAATCAACAATGTTTTCTATACTCAGCTAAATTCCAGCTTTGAACAAAATGATAAAACATTTAGACAAGAGTTTAGTTACTATCTTCCGCATGTTCTTAAAGCAAATAGGTTAAGCTATTTATTCTCATCTACGGACAGCGTTATCTCCACGATATTTCAGTCGCTTATGTTTATTTTTGGTGGTATCCAAATCATTTATGGCAAAATGAGCATCGGCGAATTTCTAATGATCAATTCATACTTTTCACTAATGTTAAAGTCAGTTAAGTATTTCGCAAACATATATAAATCTTATCAGGATGCATCTTCTTCCTATAGCAGGGTCACGGAATTCTTACAAACTCCTGAGATGTCCAACGGAAATATGGAGATTACCCAGATTCAAACGATTGATATAGATAAACTCTCATATCGGTTTACATCCCAAAACGGAGAACTGAAATTATTTAACGATCTATCATACAGTATGGCAAAAGGAAATGTTTATGCAATTGTGGGAGCCAATGGTTCGGGAAAGAGTACCTTGTTAAAGATTTTGGCAGGTTTATACGAATCAGAAAATGCCATATACATTAACAATCATCCATTATTCCACATTAATATGGATGTTGTACGTCAAGAACTCTATTCCATAGTACCACAAAAACTATTGGTTCCTTCTGGAACGGTTCAAAGCTATTTAGCGGAAACACTGGCAGTCCCCAAACAAAGTGTTTCTGCGACATTGGAAGGATCCTGTGAACTCAAGAGTTACGCGGAATCAATAATGTTGCTGCTGGATAATGAGTGTAAAACATTGTCTGGTGGTGAATTAAGAAAATTGCATTTGTGGTTGGCAGTAAACAAACGCAGCAATGTATTGTTTCTTGATGAACCATCTACGGGACTGGACGAAAAAAGTAAAGAGGATCTAATTGATTATCTTCGTGGCGACCCGTTACATCGGATTATTGTCGTAATGACACATGACAGCGACATGATTAAAGCAGCAGATCATATTTTAAAAATTAATGAGGAGGAAGAAAAAGCATGATTATATACCCGGTAGAGATTGAAAAGAATGTTCACTTCATGAAATTGAAACCCAGACGGCTTCCCGTCCCTTACTCCAGAACGGAGAACAACGGTTATTGTTCCATGTTGACTAATAATGGTGACTCGAATTACACCATGTGTAACAGCACGAGCATGAAGATTTTGGATATGTGCAATGGAGAAAAGACCGTTGAGCAGATTCTGTGTACACTGGTTGAGCTGTATCCGGAAGTGGAAAAATCCAGAGCTGAAAGAGATCTGATTCATACACTAAGCAATTTTACACGTTTGGACGCTATTGAATGGAAGGATGATGATGGAATGAGCAATAACCCGTTTGTTTTGACAGCAGTAGGCCATATTGATGAACAGGTAATGATTGCCCTTGCCGGAGAGGATGATATTCGTGATTTGAGTGTTTTTTTCCAGGATTTCATTAAGCAGGGGCCTCATGACAACTTAACTGATACTTACAGTTATTTTTGGGGAAACGATTATAGAGAATATATGAGTCCGACCATGATTCGGCAATGCTTATATAGTTATTATAAGGACTTCTTTGTAATTAAGTGTCAAAGGAAAATTATTGGTGTAATTGCAGTTAAACCGGCTCATGAGGCATATCTGAATGATGCAGTTATTCAGCTCATTTCGGTTCCGAAATACTTGTTTAACAGATGCATCAAGGAAGTGATTTCTTATTACAGAGATTTTCCGTATAAGAAAATAAATGCGCTTAGGGTTCAGGTTCCAAATGGAAATGAAGATGCGAAGAACGTGATTGAAGCTGCTCTTGTACCCAATGGATTTTCGTTGGAAGCAATTCGCGAGAAAGAGTATTGCGGAAATCAAGATATCTACGTGTACTGTGCTCGAATTGTCAGAAATGACTAATGCCCAAGATACATTGGACTATAGAATATGAGGTGAAAGGAATGGCAAATCGATTTACACATATTTTGAGAGCACCACATCAGGTATCGTTTGATATTACTAACAAATGTAATTTGCGGTGTTTGCACTGTTTTAATAGCAGTGGAGAAAACGATGTTGTAAAAAATGAATTATCAGACGAAGAGGTTCTTTCTTTTATTCGGTCTCTGGTACCGATGCAACTTTATAATGTGTGTTTCTGTGGTGGTGAGACTCTCATCCGAAAGGATCTGCTCTGTAAATGTATAAAAGAGCTAAAGCCCTCCGGAACACACTGCAGCATGGTAACAAATGGTATTCTGGCTACAGATGAAACCATTATGGAGCTTGAGCAATCTGGATTAGATGCAATCCAGTTTAGCTTGGACGGAATGGAAGCAGCACATGATAAACTTCGTAACAAAACAGGTGTATATGCTTCTGTTATGCGTGCAATCCATTTTGTAATCAATAATACCAATCTCCATTTATCCATTGCATTCACGCCTACGAATTTCAATTTGGACGATTTTGAAATCGTATACGAGGAATTGGCTCAAATCTGGAAGAACAGCAAAAGAGTCAAAACTGGAGATTATATCGAGCTTCGTTTACAACCGCTGATGCTGTTGGGCAGAGCAAAAAATAACTTGGGTATTGTCCCGACAGATGATCAGTATAGAAGACTCGTCCAGCTCATTCGTGAAAGAGAAGCATATAGATATTCCAAGAGCATTGATGTGAAATGGGGAGACCCGATTGACCACTTGATCCGCTTCAAGGACAACAACAATTTCCTTGATCAAGCTATTGTACATGCAAATGGAGACATTGTTGTATCTGCTTATCTTCCGATTGTTGTCGGAAATATAAATAAACACTCGTTGTCTGATTATTGGAATCATGGCCTGAATGATATTTGGTCAAAGCGAGTAATCCAGTATCTTGTATCGAGAATGCAGTCTATTCATGATATGGAAGAACTGACAGATACAATTGCAGACATTAATATGGATAATGGGTTGAGTTTTGACCTTATGGAATGTGACCTTGATGATCTTAATTTAATTAAGGAGGTGCTTCTTAGTTAAAATCGACCGAAATCACTAAAGAAAGGAGGCAATACATATGTACGAATCACCCGATGTTGATAAGCTGAATGGCGCGTCCCCGGCTGGCATCAATGACTATGTGTGGATGAATAGCGTTGCGATTGGCGAAGCATATGTTGCTGTCGTTATTGCCGGCGTTTTCTTCCAGACGATTTTTCAGGTGGATACCACCTACCCTGTTTCTATCCCTAATGATCCGGTAGAAAGTTAATTGCTTTATAGTTCGTTAATTCTCAAGGCGGCCAAGCAGAAATGTTTGGCCGCCAATTATAAAAAATCAACTACCCTCTTGACAGTATTTAGAATTTTAGCTATAATTAAAAATACAAAGAGGTAGCATATTATGAAGGAAGACTTTTTTCACGCACTTGCAAGTCCTTATCGTCGAGAAATAATAAAACTCTTGAAATGGAAAAATCTAAGTGCAGGTGAAATAGCGGATCATTTTGATATTTCTCAACCATCCATTTCGAGACATTTAGATATTCTAAAGCAAGCTGAGATTGTTACTGCGGAACGTAAGGCAAACCAGATTATATATTCGTTGAATCTTTCTGTTATGGAAGAGATTTTCATGCAGTTATCTGATCTGTTTCAGATAAAGGAAGGTATGCAGGGAGGTCGTACTTATGAGTGTTAATAAAACAAGAGGAATTATTATTGTACTGTCTATTCTTGCTTTGGCAGCGTCCCTTGCTATCGAAAACAAAATGGTAGCACTTATTTTAATGAGTATTTGCATTTCGGGTGCAGTATTTATTTTATATCGTCATCTTGGAGAACTGACTGATATTTCGGCAGACAACCCTAAGATGAAAACGTTAAAAGGGGTCACGATTTTTAACATTGCTGTTTTAGTCGGGTGTGTATTAGCTGCTATTTTGATTGGTACGGATATTTGGAAGATTTCCGAAAATGGAGAAAAGTATTTTGCGGCAACAATTGTCGCTGCGGTGATTTTCTTCTCCGGCAATATAGCTCCTAAACTTCCATATAGTAAGCATACGGGTTTGCGACTCCCCTGGACAGTTACTGATGAAGAAACATGGGTTGTTGCACATAGAGTATTGGCTTATGTTTCAATTCCGCTTGGAATCGCATATATTGCAGGTGTATCAGTAATTGAAAATTTTGAAATTCTGACCCTTGCAACCATTATTCTATGGGTAGGAATTCCAGGAGGACTATCGTATCTTTTCTTCCATAAAAAATGCGGGGGGAAATAATAAAACTAACCGTGGTAAAACTAACCGACAGTTCTAAAAAAACGTAATTATCTTGCAAAACTGCAACCCGTCTGCTATAATATCCTGTCTTTGACAGCCAGAAAAGAAATAAAGTGGTCCAAAGCCCTAGTATAAAGGCTTTGAGCCACTTTTTTGGAATATATAAAAATAGATAGGGATAAATCAACCTTTAAAAGTCATAGGGATTTTTGCTTTTAGAAAGCAATAACCTTAAAACACTCATAGTATTTTAAACCCTACAACTTTTAATCTAGCTGGTATCTAATTGCGGATTACCATTTTACCTATAACCATTCAAATCTATCACGCGATCACATTCTTCAGCTAATTGTATATCATGTGTAACCATTATAATTGTACATCCTTCTTTTTTAAATTCTTTGAGTAATTTTATAACAATTTGTTTATTTTCTTCATCTAGTGATCCGGTTGGCTCATCAGCTAAAATCAATTCACATGGCTTAACTAATAATCTAGCAAGGGCTATACGTTGTTGTTCTCCCCCAGAACATTCATATATGTATTTTTTTGAATATCCATTTAAGCCAACTTTTTTTAACGCGTCTTCAATGTACTTATTTACGGTCTTATTATTTTTTTCATTTATCGCCATCTGTAGATTTTCGTATACAGTTTTATTTTCGATTAATGCAAAATTCTGGAACAAATATCCTATTTTTGATTTTAAGAGTAAAGTGGCTTTCTTTGAAAATGGCTTAATTCCTTTTTCTCCAAACAAAATAATTTCTCCTGAATCTGGACTATCTAATAAGCCAATCATATTTAACAATGTTGATTTACCACACCCGGATTTTCCAATTATTGCAACAAACTCATTTTCATATATGGTACAAGAAAATGAATCAAAGATTACTTTCTCTTTAAATTTCTTTTGAATCGAATCTAATTCTACAATTTTCTTCATAACTATCTGGCTCCTTTCAATGAATCTACACATTCAGCATATTCTTTTTTCTTTAACGTGAAAATGGTAAATATCAAATCTATTCCAAGTATTAAAAAGCCAATTTCAAAAGATTCTAATATTCTTTTAGAATATAATGCATAGAAAATAATCACCGATAGATAAAGAGATATATTTATACTTAAATATAATGAATATCTTTCGTAGAAAGATTTCCCTAAAAGATATTGAATAGACAAATAGTATCTTTTTTCAAATAAGAAAATGACAATCGCTTGAAGTTGGTAAACAAATAAAATTGTGCTTATTAAAACGATTAGTATAGTTAATGAAATCAATTCATATGTTTTTTTGTTCTTGACCTGTGCAAAATAAGAATCACTTAAATAAAATTTTACTTTTTTGTCCATATTGTTCTGAATTAAAAATCTTTTAAAATTTGAAACACTTTTTTTTGTATCGATTGGGATAAAATAATTATCAGTTGAAACCCCTGCATTTTCCATCCAATTATGGTCTATAAAAATTACCGGATTTATTTTTTCTAAATCTTTCGTATTTTCTACATAAGGCATATGTCTTACAAACCTAAGATTTGGTTCGATTCGAATTACCTTACAATCTTCATAATTTGAATAATAGCTTATCTGATCTTGATTGAATGAATAATTTTCAGGTATCAGTAAAATAGATTCTTCTATCTGATTAAAATCTAAAGGATTTCCGAATTCATCGCGAATCGTATAATCTTTTAAATAATTATTATTTACAACTATATATGGTATTTCATTTGAAACAGGTATTTCTAAATCACTGTCCATATGATTTTTTAAGAAGTCAATTCGTTTGTTTATATCGAAATCCTCATATATTCCATTATGTTCCTGCATATAATAATACAGTTTATTAACAAGTTCAGATGAATAAAATAAGTCCTCATTTAAAGACACAGATATGCCGTTTGTTATAATTTTATTCGACATTTGACTTTCATTCAAATTCAAAATGTAGAGATAGTGTACTGATTCTATCCAATCCGCGCAGTTTGTTAAGAATACAGGAAATAAAACAAAAATCAGAATTCCTTTCAAGACCAATGATAGAACTGTTTTATTTTCTTGAGTACCATTTTGTTTTATATACTTCACTGATTTGACGGTTATCGTTGAAATTAACAAAATAATTCCTATCATAATTAAACTGAAAAGTAGCTTAATCCCCTCATTGATTAGATAGTATAAGAATAAAGAGGCACATGGTCTATAAGGGCCAACAAATAATGCGAATAAAATAATTTCTAAGAAAAGAAATAGACCGTATAAGATTGCGATATGTTTTGTATATAGTGATATAAAAATTTTCTTGTTTGAATTTCCTAGCATTTTACGTATTACTATTTCTTTTCTATCTTTCAAAAAAATAAAAGCGAAAATCAATGCAGTCCCTAAT
The DNA here is from genome assembly GCF_958348295.1 of uncultured Holdemanella sp. Classification (NCBI taxonomy): domain Bacteria; kingdom Bacillati; phylum Bacillota; class Erysipelotrichia; order Erysipelotrichales; family Erysipelotrichaceae; genus Holdemanella; species uncultured Holdemanella sp. The sequence continues at coordinate 28,585 of NZ_CATVYQ010000006.1, read as the reverse complement.
ATTGCATTCAAAAAAACCATATTCAAAAATTTTTCTTTTTGCATAGAGTAAGGAACAATTTCAACATCTGAGATACCTTGTCCTTGGCTATTTTCAGGGATAAATTCTTTAAAATAATCTTTCATTTGACTTGTAGAAGTTTTATTTGAAATAGAGTAAAGTGTAATAATTTCAGAACCTGGAGTGTGATTCAATAAATCATTTAAAGTGTGAAATTCATATATGTCATTATAATCTCCGTAATAGCCTCGATTTAAATAATCAATATAATTATATGCATCCTTATCATTTAGATTTGTAGAATAATAATTCTTTGAATCCTTTTTAAAATTAATTCGTTTTTGATCATTCCGTATATATAGGGATTTCAAATCCTGTGGATCAGCAGAATAAATATAGATTAAATTCTTTTGTATAAACCCCTCAGTATTTTCATGAACTGCTATAATTCCTGTACTGTTTGTCTTTTCACAATATTCATGAATTGTTGAAACTAAATCTTCATTAAATTGCAGGTTTAATCCTGTTACTTTTTTATTAGTTGTTTGTCCAATTGAAGTGGCAAAAGAATCCATTCTGTTTATCTGATCAGAAGAAAAGGATGAGAATCCGGAATAAAAAATATATACACTTAGGATAGCAACAAGCAAGTATGATAATTTTTTCATAATTCATCTCAACTTTCTAAAAAAGAGTCCCTTATTGACAAGGGAACTCTTTTGATTATCTAGTTCTTAATCCTGAAGAGGCAGTATGTGAGTGTGAATAAGCTTTTTTTGGATTCCAATTAACACTGAAATCAGTACTAGATTTACCGTTTTGCCCAGATACCATTGTCGAACCATCATAAATAATAGCACCGCTTATATAATTATTAGTATTGTATGCTTTTCCAAATAGCCAATAACTTCCAATTGAATCCAAACACGAAGCTTCAGCAGTTCCGTATTGCAAACTGATTTTGGTGTTGTGAGGAATATTTTTAGTATCCGCTAATATTGAAAATGGGAAAGCAAGTGTGATTATAGAAAGCATGATTATCGAAAGTCTCTGTAGTTTTTTCATTTTCTCCTCCTGTTATTCTTTCTTTAGTTTGTATTACATAATCAATAGACAAAAATTCACCATTAAGTTCTTATTTAAGTATCTTCTGCTTATTTTGACGATTAAATCAGTTGATTTTGGTTCTATTATATTTTTCTATACTTTGTCTATATCTGGCACGCTATAACGATAATAAACTCAGAAGATACGATATATTTTGAGACTGAAAAATATATCTACTGATTTTATATCAATCGTAATAATCTTTATAAAACTACTTCTTAACACCGGTAAGCAGTGGATTTTTAATACCAATTTTTTTGGACCAATGACTACATTCTGAGATAAACTATTCCTCATATAAATCTTTCGTTTTATACAAGCAGTACAGTTTTATAGCCATAAATTAGTTGATACACAAATAAGCTACATTCATAAAAAATATTAATACATAAAATTTTATTGCTTTCTGCTCAATAATCTATATTCTTTTAAATTATTATGAGAATGCTAGATAACGTTATCTTTACATTAATTTTCACATAGATATGCTAATAATGTCAAGATAAAAAGCATTAAAATGAATCATTTTTGGGAGTTTAACATTCCAATAGTAAAATAGTCAAACGTTGTTTAGATAAGGCTTTTTTACATTTTTGATTTTAGCTAGTTGAGTACGAAGTGCAAAACAACAAAAGCGTCAGCTATGTGGTGAATAGAACGGATGAGCAAGCCCATCCGTTCTATTCAAAATGTTAATAATTTTAGTAACAATAGTTTTTCATCATTTAAAATATACTTGTTAATAAAATATTTGGAGATGATAATTTCCCGCCACTTTTACTTTGGGTTAGCAAACACCACTCCACCATATATAGATCTTAATTGATCTAACGTATATGATTTTGTTTGCCAGTCCTTTTTTGCGTCTTGAAACGTATTTGTAATGCCATCAAGATTACCTTCTTGAACAGTTATAGTATTATCTTTTACTGCAATGACTATACCAACATGATTATGTCCAATAGCAGAGAACACTGCACCGGCTTTTGGCGAAGAAGATCGTTCGAATTTATCAGGATGTGCTGCTATCAATTCCCTAACACAACTGCTTCCATCGCCGCTAAAACCTGGATCATAACCATATAATTCATAAAATCGTCCCCAAGCAAACCATGTACATTGTCCATATAATCCAGCCTGTGCATAAGGATTCTTTGTCACCCAGGCTTCTAGATTATTAAAATTAGGATTAGTACCCCCTCTAAAAGTGATCCCTACATATCTCATAACATGATCAACGTAAGAAGGATCTCCATAGCCGGATACATTTAACTCTTGCTTTTTATTATCAGAAAACTGTTGCGCATTATATTTAGAATATCCACCAAAATTATGAATTGCCCATTCAATATAGCCAGAGCCATAATTATATCCTTGCAAAGCCAAATATATGCGTTCCGTATCGGATGAATCCTTTACTTTTGCTTTCTTTAAACAATCTGAAAAAGTATGTGTTCCTACTTCAATAGAATACTCAGGATTCGTAATTCCATTAGGTACTCTAGGATATTTTGTATTATACCCTGACTCGCTTGCCTGCATTGGATCATTCCCTTTTCCTCCTGACTCCTGCATCATAATTGCCTGTAATAATGTGACATAATCCTCAATATCATATTCTTTTGCATATTTTCGAATTGTATCTTCATACGCAATGACTTCTTCACTTAGAGAAACAATTTCACTACTTGATCCACCATCCTGTGCCAGCACACTAAATGTTCCAATAAATAGAGTAACAACAAGTAATAAAATCAATCCTGTTCCAAAAGAAAAAAGTGTATTCATCGCTGATACACTCTTCTTAACAATATGAAATGATTTCTTTATAGTATGTGTTGTATTTTGGACAATAGGCTTGGAAACAAATTGTTCTGTAGATTTTTTCATCTTTGAAGCATTCACTTTATTCACAACATGCTTCTTTGCCTTGGATATATATGATATTCTCTGTGGATGAATATCATGATTTGATTCAATAATCGGTTTCTTATTAGCTGATTTGATCTTATATTCATGATGCTTTTGCTTAATAAAATTAGTAGTACGATGTTTAGATTCAATTACAGTTTGTTTTGCTGCAACACTTACTTTATTTGTAGCCTGTACCTGCGGATTGGATTTAACAGAAGCCTCCTCTTTTCTATCAACATTTTTATTATGAATTGTTTGCTGTTTAATGAAATGTTGAATATTTCCCTTTGTATCTTTTGTTTTAATAGCTTGCATTTTTTGCTTTGTCTTAATATCTCTCAAATTCGTCAACTCCTTTGTATGTAAAAAAGCAGGACTGTATAACTTACAATCTTGCATATAACTAATCTAATGAAACAAATTCAGTTTCAACTGATGAAGAGATTCCGTTGACCCATTGATTTAAGAAAAAATCATTTTTCTTTGGAAATTCATCTATTAATTTGTGTCCTCGTTTGATTTCTATTTCTTCAGAAAAAGCTGTATTATCTTTTTCAAAGTAGATATCCTTAGTTTCTAAATGAAATATAATTGCTCTTGTTATCAACATTTCATAGATTTCATTAGAAATTTTCACTTTTTGAAGCTCATTTACTAAAGTGATTTTCTTCACTATTTCATTAACTGGAGTATCGATTTGGTTTGTATCCTCAAAAAAAGAGTGAATGTCATTTGCATTTACTTCTTTAAATGTCCATAAAGCTATATCATCTACTGAATCAAAGTATTGAATAGATTTTTGCTCATTTCGTAGTTCGAATGTTTTATCATCAATATAGATTCCTACAATTCCTGTTGCACCGTTTGTATACTCAAATGAATCACAACGATACTTCTTGAAACACTTACCAATTAATGGATTAAAATCGGATTCGTTCAATCTAAAATCCTGTATTTGGACATTCTTATCCGTTCCTTTTATTGCATTCTTTTCCTTAGAAATTTTGATTTTTGAATTATTCATTATATCCAACTCCCATCAAAGTATTTCTTAAACAAATTTTATCATATTGAATCAGTTAATTGAAATAATAAGAAATGCGCTGATGTATAGGTTTATATAGATCCGAGTTATAAAATTTAGGAAACTTATTCACAACAAATATAATAAAAAGTTCCCTGAAATATATTAGTTCATTAGAAGCTTTCGATCCCCAGGCTTCGTTGTATTGAGATCGTACAATAATCCTTTTGGCATCTTATTCACAAAAGGAACAATGGAACCTCCATACTTGATTAATCCAGATCCAGTTGGTGCATTTGTAATGTATCCCATCTGTTCTTCTGAAATATTTAAAAGTCTAGCTAAATCTTCTCTATCGTTGGCAGATTGATTCAACATGACAATAAATTCAGAGTTCGACAACATGCTTGTACCTTGCTGAGAAGAGAGAAGATATTTAACATTTTGTGTAATACCCGTTGGATAGGCATCTCTTTTACGGAATTGTCTCCATGCAGATGCAAAGAAGGTTGCACTTTCTTCATTTTCAAAGATAACATGAATCTCATCAATGAAGACATGTGTACGTTTTCCTTTTCTCCAATTTTCATTGACACGGTTGATAATGGCATCCGTAATCACAAGTAATCCCATCGTTTTTAATTGTTTTCCTAAATTAAAGATATTGAAAGATAGGATTCTAGATTTGATATCTACATTGGTTTCATGGGCAAAGATGTTCAAGGATCCATTTGTAAATAATTCAAGCTTAATAGCTAATGATTTAGCTTCTGGTTCACTTTGTTCTAATAATTTATTGTAAAGATGCTTTAGTGTAGGAACATAGTTATTTTTCATGCAATCCTGATAAACCAAAGATACACAACGATCGATAATAGAACGATCAATAGGGGATATACCACCATGATTCGTATCTAACTGTTCGAATAAAGACATGATAAATTGAGATTTATCTGCAATCGCATTACCACTATCTCCATATCCTTCTGACATATCCATGGCATTAATATAATCTTTACTGTTCGTTCCAATACGAATAATCTGTCCTTTCATCGCTTTAATGATTGGATCATATTCGCCTTCTGGATCCGCAATAATAATATCGTCATTCGTAGACAGAATTAAGAATTCAATTTCTTCTTTTGTAAGAAAAGATTTACCTGATCCAGGAATACCTAATACAAAGGAGTTTGGATTTTGTAATAAAGCTTTGTTACAAAGAATCGGATTGTTGGTAATGGCATTCTGTCCATACCAAATACCACCTTTCTGCATAATTTCATGGGCTCTAAAGGGAATAAATACAGCAGCACTTTCTGTAAGCAGGGTACGAGTGATATTGAGTTTGTTGACTCCAATAGGAAGGGCTGTTTGTAGACCATCCAATTGTCTTTTTGAAAAGTATAGTGTTTCAAGTTCACAAACATATTTTCGAGCCACTGCTTTTAATGTTTCGCTATCTTTATCCAGTTCTTCTAATGAATCGGCAAGATGAACAACCGTAATATTACATAGCATCATTCTTTGATCTCGTACAATTAAATCATCCAAGAATTCTTTACATTCCTTACGTTGTAGCTCCATGTCATAGGGGATAATGGCTGAGAAGTTATTGTTACGATTTTGCTTCATTTGCCAATCCGTAATATTCTTTTCTACACCCAAAAACTTGTTTTCTACTTCACGAACTGCTTCATCAGTAGGAATTGTAATAATGTCCATAGAATACATGAGATTCTTGTTTAAATCACAAAGTTCGGATACAAATTCATCCTTTAAAAAGCCAGGATAATTGCTTAAATAAAGAACTCTTCCAAACTTATCATCAAATTCAAAATATTTGTTGTGGTATTTACTCATTCTAGGCGTAATCAAATCCTTAAAAGAATGACCTTTCTTAGCCAAATCATTCATGTCGAGAGAAAACTCTTCCGTTTCACTACGATAAAAATCATGAAGCATTTTTAATCGTTCTTCCGCATTTAATTCAATGCAAGAAGAGCCAAGACGTGCAAATAGGGTAGAGAATTCAGTGGTGATTCTAGAAAAGGTGAATCTTGCTTCTTCTATACTGTTTTTAAAAATTGTTACCGTAATATATTTTTCTTGAACAATGTCATCACTTTCGGATAACTTATCTAGAAGCATATTATTGTATTCTTCTCGATATGGATCTAAGTTATCTTGTTTTAACGGAATCAAGATATCCTCTTTAAACTTTTTAATATCCACTTTTCGATTGTTGATAGTTATCTTTGTCATAACAGAAGAATCAAAAGAATTCAGTAAATCACTATAGCTTAAAAAGAGATTATTTTTATCTTCACCAGATGCAATCTTATAGTTGATATCTAAGAACCTGTAACTCTTTGTATATTTATTACCAGATTTAAAAATACCATCCTTATAGATTGTATCTACCGGGATGGTATCCTGAACAATTCTAGGCACTCTTATTTTTTCTTTGTTGAGCTTTTTCAATCTTTCGTAGCTTTTTATCATGTACAATCGACTCCTTTCTTGATTGTTTAATCGATGGTTCCAATATTTCGTAATATAGATTAAAAGGTGTATTGATTAAGTTTCTTGTTGATAAAAGAAAAGAAGATATTGCCATCTTCACAATATCTTCTGTATACATACCTTGAAATCTAATAAAGCCAAATGCTGCAAATGGTGTAGCACCAAGCATACATAGCCAACTGGTAACTTCTGTACCAAGTCTTTCTTTGAATAAAAAATACAAACCACATGCAACAGCACACGCTAGTATCGAAAAGATAGTTTGACGTAAAGATAGGCCAAGAAGTATGCTTTCGGTATAATCTCGTATTTCCTTGTTGATCTTAATTTCAAAATTAGATTTCATCTGCTTCTCCATCATCAAATGGAACAGAAGTCGCAAATAATATGTTTTCTACCGGTATTACAATATCTCCATTATTGCTATGAACAACTACCTTATCTTCTTCATGTTCAATCTTATACATAATCTTTTGATTCATAGGTAAATTCAATGGTTCTTGAATTTGAATCGTATCTCCTGTTTTTAAAATAATTTGATTTAATATAGTTTCTTTCATATAAGTTCCTTTCTTGCCAAAAAGGCATAATAAAAGCAGAAACAGCTTGTTTCTGCATATTTATAATTGGTTTTCATTTCTAAAAGTTTGTAACATATGTTTTAACTTAAAAAAGTTATCCCATTCTTTATCAAAAAATTCCATTTTCAATCCTTCGATTTCATGTAAATACGGTTTGATATCTGCACTTTTATCATACTTAAATGTTAGCCAATTTTGCTCAGCGTAATATTTAAAATGCTCAAATTCCATTTTCGAGTCAAAAATAAGAATTGATTCTATAAATCTATCATGTGCGTACTTATCATTATACGGTGATCGATAATAAAAATTGTGAATAATGTATGGTAAAGATCCTTTGACAAAATATTTAAAATATATGGTGTTTTCATTGAGATGGTAACCATCTAAATGAAAATATCCAAATTCTGGAGCAATAGTAAAATAATTGAATCCATCTAAACCAATCCCTGAAAATTCTAATAATGATGTGCTCATATATTTCAATTGTATAATTCCCCAATGAGGATTATGATTGCATTGATTAAAGAAATAGTATTCATATCCATCTCTTTCGTCTTGTTCAAAGTCGATTGAATATTCTGGATATAGATTATAGTACAAATGGTCTTCACTACTACTTTGTGACCAATTATCTTTATCTAAAAGATAATATCGAAATTTTTCAATAGGTGTATCTATCATATGAAATCTCTTTTTCCATAAATATTCGACATTATTGATATCTGCACTTTTATCTTTTGGTGTATTTGTATCTTGAATTCTTGTGTAAATACTATTTGCTTGTATTTGTTGAAATCTCTCTGCCAAATAGAATGGAGTATTATAGGAATTTTCAACCACAATAACATCTATAGTTGCATCCCCATAATCTAATATTTCCACATGAACAGATGGCCGAGTACCACCAGCAAATTTTTTATCTTTTAGAAAGTCTACTAACATTTGAGTATTTTTTCTATTTGAGTCTTTAGAAACATCAATAAATCTAAAATTATTTTCTTCATCAATTCCAACTATTATATAAGCATCTCTATTTTCCAAATTATTTGCCATGCAAATAATATCATGCAACAAATCACATTTATCGGAATACCATTGCTTTTTGAAATCCCAATAAGATCCTTCATGATGTAAATTGATTAATTTTAATATCTCTTCATGAAACACATAATCACTCCTTTTTAAATATAATTATATATTCTAAGTATATCATCATAGATGATTTGAAATATATATTTACAAAAATATTGAAAGTTACAATCCCATCATCTCCTTTACTATACGATCTGACATCTTGATTGTTCCTACAAGAACTAACATATTGAATATTAATTCTCCAATGTAGCTCCAAATCATAGATACACTAGATGCTGTTGAATCTACTACTGGCGGACTTGATGCAAAGGCAGAGAAGATAATACATGCAAGGACGATGATAGCTCCTTCTAAACATACTCCAGCATAACTTTTAATAAATGTAAAAGCGATATTTTGCGTGCTTTCTCCTGCAGCTGCTGCAAGTGGGATTGGAGATATAGCTGTATACATGTATAGTTTAAAGAATCTTCCATATACTGTTAAAATCATCACGAAAGATAATATTGTGATAAATATAGATCCTAGTAAGGTCACAGCCCATAATGGGATAGATTCTAGAAAACCAGTATTACTTACTGCATCTACAATTTCTTGTGGAATCACTGTTTCGTTAGATACTCCAAGTCCTACAGTTTCTGTAATCGATTGGATAATTCCTTGTACGATTTCAAATATTTTTGTCATAAGTTCCATTCCATAAAGCACTAAAGTTCTTGCGATGATAAATCTAAGAAATAGTTTGAAGGCTTGTTCTGGTCGTTTAACATCTTGCCAACTTGTACAGGTTCGTATTAATCCCCATACAAAGAAAAGTACAAGAAGGGAAAGTCCAATTGCTTGTAGGCCTTCATGTACTTTTACAATGATTTTCCATATATCACCACCTTTAAATGACGCTGGTGATTCAGTAAGCAACAACCATATTTCAGCCAGTTTAGAATTCCAAGTATTAATGGCACTTGTTAGGTTATCGATGATTCCATCCATACATTAACCTACAATAATGTTTAAAATCTCTTTCGCAAACGTAATAATAATTCCACCAGCAACTGTCATAAATCCATTAGCCCTTTGGCTTGGATCATGGCTTTTTAAAGATAAACCAACCTGTACAATTCCAAAGCCTAATAAAATCATTCCGATAGCTCGGATGAGTCCAAACATAAAGTCACTGAAGTTATTGACTACAGTAACTGGATCATTAGCTGCATAGATGGGTGTAGTAAAGTTGGTAATGAGTATTAATGCCACATAAGCATAGAATAATACTTTTCTAATTGTTTTTATTTTCTTCATTTTCTTCAATCTCCTTTAAATATTTTTCTGTTTCTTCTTGATTTAGCAATTCATATTCATTATCTGAAAGAATAATATTCTGCCAGTCATCAATGAAATGATGTGCTTGTCCATGAATATAAGGCTCTCGTCCTCCATCTAGTGTTTGTTTAATATTTGGATGTTTTAACAAATCATACTTTTGATCTTTGATTGGTCTTTCACCCTTAATAAAAAGAAGTCCGTAATTGTTATCCAATAAACGAACTTCATCCGCTGTTAATAATTCTCTTCCTGTCTGCTGATAGTTGGTTGAATAATTTCCACTTCTTCCTGAAGATTTCCCAAAGGTATTGGTATCTAAGGTTTCTTTTCCTAATAATTCACTAATATATTTATGTGTACTTTGTTCATTACCACCAAGATAATAGGTTTCATCACAGTTACCCACAATGGATTCCCAACTGTCTTTATATAAGGCTTTGATCTGTGCTAAGTTTTGTAGAATAATCGACACAAAGATTTGTCTGGAACGCATGGTTGAAAGCAATTTATCAAATTCATCTGGTAGGGCAACATTGGCAAATTCATCCATTAAGAAATGTACGGGTATTGGTAGTTCTCCACCATGTACATAATCCGCCTGGTAATAAAGCATTTGAAACAATTGTGTATACAACATACCTACAATGAAATTAAAGGTGGAATCGTTATCAGGGATAATCGCAAACAAGGCTGTTTTTCTTTCTCCAATTTGTTCTAGTTCCATTTCATCATACTTAGTAAGTGATGCCAGTTCTTCCAAGTTAAAAGCAGCAAGTCTTACACCAACTGAAATCAAAATCGATTTTGCGGTTTTACCTGCTGCCTGTTTATATATTTTGTATTGTTTTAATGCTAATGAATTAGAATCTATCATTTCCAGTCTTTTAAACAATTCATCCAAAGGACTTTCATAATCTTCTTCATCCTCTTTGACTTCTGCATAATTGAGCATTTCCATAACCATAGTAAAGTTCTGCTCATCTTCTGGAGCATAATGGTATAGATACAACATCAGAGCTTCCAATAGTGCTGTTTCACTCTTTTCCCAAAATGGATCATTTGTCGAAGATCCTTTGGGTGTCGTATTACGAATCAGATTCGTGATTAATTTAAGAACATCTTTATCACTTTGAATATAGTGAAATGGATTATAGCCAAGTGATTTTGACATATCGATTAAATCAATGACCTTTACTTCGTATCCATTTTCTTCCAATAGATATCCAACACTACGAATAATTTCACCTTTTGGATCCAGAACGACAAAGCTTGTATTACACTGCATGATGTTTGGCTTGGCATAAAATCTTGTTTTGCCAGCACCAGAACCACCAATAACCAGTGTATTTAAGTTTCTACGATGTTTCTTGCCATTTAAACCCATTCTTACATTTTGAGAAAAGACTTTATTCAACAAGTAATTCTTATCGGCATATTTCTTACATACTCGAAAAGGATTAGCCCATCTAGCGGATCCATATTCTTCATTCCTTCGATAGTTTTTGGATGAAGATAAATAGATACCAAATGTAATTCCATATGTTAGTGAACATAGGCCTATTGATTTTAAAGTGTTATTTGTCCATTTGATTTGAAATGGATGGGATATGGCTTCATTTAAATTGGGTAGGGCATATAGTAATCCTTTATCCATGTGTGGAGCGATTAATAACCCAAACCAAATTACAGGAACGATTAACAGTATTAGAAATACAATTTCATCTTTTCTTTTATCAATACATATCACCTACCTCTGTTTAAGCTCATTGATTTATCAGAATCAGCATCACATACTTTGACAATCAATGAATCTAGAAAATCATAGTTCTTTTGAGCTAATCTTTGTTTATCTCTAAGATCTGCAAGAGCACGCACAATGATTCTTCTTTCTGTATCATCAACTTGGAGTTCAATCATTTCATCATTTTGTTTCTTAAACCAGTTACGCATATTTGTTATCTCACTTTCTTTTTTGATTTCTTTCTTACTGGATATTTTGGTGCAGAAGATTTTAATTGTTGCTGCTTAATATCTTTTAATTCCTGACGGACAGAAGGTCTATCCATAGTAGCTGTTGATTTTTTTCTTTCGACGGTTTTCTTCTTGTTTTCTTTCCTCAATGTTTTTGAAGATGGCTCGAACGGAGTACCGTCCTTGCTTGTCCGAGCCTTGTCGGGGTTTGGTTTCTCATCCATTAATTTGGATAATAATGCATCATGCTCCTCATCACTCATTGGCTTTATATCCTTTTGTGATAAGACAGATTCACGAATAGCTTTTGTATCAATGGTTGCCAAATCAAATTTATCTACCATCCTAGATATCTTAGATGCATCTTCTGCTTTGACCATGATATCTACAATTCCATCTGTATTATTCTTTTCTTTTAATACAGAATAGAGGACACCATAGTGTTTAGCTTCTATACAGAACTTTTCTAAATCCTTATGATGAATCGCAAAAACTTTTAATTCTTTTCCAGACTTTAATAAATTATCTAGATTTGTTTTCCCTTTGATTTTCTTATTATCTGTAATGATGGCATACAAGGTAACAGCTAAAGATTTTGCAGCTGTTCCACCAGCTTTTAATCCAATTTCAGCAGCTACCTGAATACCTTCTAACGTCATTTTCATCATCTGATCCGCCGTATCGGAACTGTTCATAAATTCAAGCTCCTTTCGTATTCTTTTTGTGTTTGCATACGCTCCGTTTCTAATGCGTTTACCATTTTTAGTTTTTCTTCAATATCAGGTACTCTCTTTTCTATATCTTCGCATAATCGGATTTCCTTTTTCCCATGTGCAATTTTAGAAGTGAATGTATCTCGATCTTGCTCTAATTGTTGTTTTAAATCATGATTACGACATCTTTTAATCTTGTTGTAAATGGATCTTCTTTGATTCATCCAGTTTTCTATTTGATTGTTTAATTCCAATTTAAAAGCAAGCACATCTTCCACTGTTTCAAGATTGTGCTTGCCAATGAATGTATTTTCATCTGTGATTTTGTCCATATAAATCAAATCCTTTCTAAGTGTTGGACTTGGATATTTTTGTGGTATGCCTTTTGGCTTTAAGATACCTAATTCAAAACAATATCGAATATACATCGCTTTGATTCCTTTTAATTTTCTATGATTGCCTTGATATTCTTTACAGGGAATAACATCTGGAACAGATGATTGCATAGGGAATAAGAAGTTACTGTTGATACGTTCCATCAGATGTTCTTCATCATACCGATTATCACGAGTTAATTTATAAAAGCGGAATGTACGCTTGGATTGAGGGTGTTTTAAAGTCCAATGCTTTCCACTAAGGTTAACAACATACCCGATTTCTTCAAGTGCAGCTTTAAACTGTTCTGGAGTTCTTGCATACAATAAAACAGAATCTACATCGTAACGAATAATCTTACGAAAATAGATTCCATCGTTTTTTTCGGCATTCCATTCACCATAATTCATTGCTTTTGCTTCCGGCTTTGTGATTGTAGTTAAACCATGTTCTTTACAGATGGCATCATTGATTTCTCGAAAGTGATCAATATCCGCTTTTTTATTGTCATACTTTTTACCATCTACCCAAGAGACGGAATTAACGACAAAATGATTATGCAAATGTTCCTTGTCTAAATGAGTAGAAACAACAACTTCAAATCGATTTCCCCACATCTGTTTAGCAAGTTGTACACCAAGTTTATGACATTCATCAGGTGTAAGTTCTCCTGGTTTAAAAGATTGCACCGCATGAAAGGCGAGTCTTCCATCCATTTTATTGTAGGAAAGCTTTGTATTCATCATTTGCGATAATGCGGTTTTAGGATCACAATTGATTCCGGTAATGTATTCTTTTTCATTAGTCTTATAGCCTTGTGTTGTATAGGTTAATACTTCCTTTAATCCATCACTCATTTCTTCTTTTGTCTTATCCGGATTTTTAATGTACTTAAGGACACGATTCAAATCATCTTTTACTGCCCATATTTTTGTGATTGCCATAACTCCTCCAAATTAGTAGGTTGTCGAATCAAAATCATAATCTGATTGATTTGGTCTTGTAGTAACTCAAAGTCTTCCTGATATTTTTGAATGCTAGAATGGTTGATTGATATTTGATAGATATCATTAGAGATATTTCTAAGAAGCAAAATTGTATCAATCAATTCTTCACTAGGGGATGCGCGTGGAACTAGACCATTAATAATCATTCTTAGATATGATTCACGAGATAACTTAGATTGTCTTACAAGATGATTTAAGTGCTTTAATTCTTCTTCGGTCATCTTGATTTCAATTCTTTTATTCCTTCTTCTCATATTCTTTACAGGTTGCTCCTTGAATGAACAAAAGAGATGTGATGCCAACAATCATTCCACTAACAAAGGTTAATAAGTTTAGTAATAAATCCATATCCATTTTTGATATTCCTCCTGGTATTGAGTCTTAGGGATAATCCCTAAATATATGTCTTTGGTCGGTCAAAGACGTTGCTTGCTACAAATGTAGACAGTTATTTGGCTACATACTTCTTTTTAGATGGAATAAGATCTGATAATTCAGATTCCATCTTTTCTAATACTTCCTTCTTTTGATTTAAGAGTTTTAAAGTAGAAGTAAGTGTTAAATTTTCTTCATTTAATTGTGCAAGCTTTTCATCATTTTTAGCTTTTCGATCCTCATAATATTTGATTTTTTTTAAGATATCTTCGTACTTTATCATTTTTAAAATCTCCTAATGTAAGATTTGCGAATACTGCTGTTTATGAATTCGCTTTTGATAATCTTCAGCTTTTTCTAAGACACGTTCTTCTTTTGAATAATGATAAATAGTATCTGATAGCTTTTGATTTTCATCCACAATCGTATTATTTACATAATGCAATGTATTTTTTACATGTTCATGATTTAGATTTGGTGAATCACTTAAAACCAAAACTTCATCTGTAGAAGATGGGATAATGTATAAATCACGATCCAGCTTAGAAGCTATTTCATTTAATAGATTTGGGTAAAACATAGATGCAGCACCATCCGTATTATGCTCATTGGATACGATAATAAGTTGTTTATCTTTTTCGCGATAGGCCACATTTTCAGGTACTCCTAATAGAAATGTTTCAATAGGAATATACTTAGGAATCATGATTTTAGGTGAAGAAACAAGGGCATCTTTATGCAGAGTAGCTACATCAATTCCATACTCATCCATCATTTGATTCGTTACTTTAGCCGAACAAAAACGTTCATCTGTTGTTTGAATCATGACACGATAAATGATGGCTAGATCTCCAATAATTGTATGCGGCATGTTTTCCAATTCTTGTTTATGGGTATCGGCATTAATCACATTTATAAACAAGTAATCTTTAACATTTTCATATTTAAGCAATGCATTTACGTTATCCAATACTTTTCTGTTTTCAATCATTAAGCTACCTCTTTCTTTAATTCTTCCAAATAAAAAGCCAATCGTTTTTCTTGATTGGCTGTTGAAAATTCATTAAATACAAGTGTTATTTCCATGATTATTTGTTCTCACTTTCTGGATATAAACCATAGAAAAAATCATCTGTATCAACTTCTTCAATTTCATGTTCATATCCTTCAATCGCAAAAACCATCCATTCAATGATGTCATCGTACATGGATTGTTTAGCTTCAATGAGCGCTTTGATTCCTTCTTGATATGAAATGCGTTCTAGTTGATTATCAGCAGCTTCATTAGAAAATGTATATTCTGTAATTACATTTTCAATGGAATCTAGCATCAATAATTGTGCTACTACGATTTGTTTATCTTCTTCAGTTAGATTTGAATAATTAAAAACTTTAGTGTTGTAAGTCATTCTTCTTTCCTCCTTTAGACTCGATTTCAATAGAATAGGTTCTTTCATTTTGTAAGTCGCCAAATAGACTAGCCATTAATTCAGAATCATTTTTAGTAGCTTCATAAGAATCAATGTATTCATGATCCACTAAATGAAATTCTTTTTTCTTTGATTTTTCACTTTCAACTAGTTCTGTAGCGGTAATCTTTAAGGCAGCTTCTTCATTTAAATCTAATGAATCTGGTGTTTTATTTAGATCCATTAGTAGTAATGTTTCATTAAAGAGAATTGGTTCTTCTTCCTTTAATGCCTTCATTTGTTTAAACATAATATTTAAGAATTGTTTTTTTACTTGATCATTGACTAGTACTTCCACTGGTTGATCTAAAATATCTTTGTAGTGTTTAGATGGAACAATGGTAGGTTGTTTTGTATCTGGATTAATGTAGGAATAAGTCATGCGACTGATGTTGTCACAGACTTCTTTGATTTTCATTTTTTGAAATAGATCAAATTGTTTGTTCACGATGTGCTCCTTTCATATTTACTAATTTTTCATTTACATCTTTGTATTTTGTTGGATGTTGATCTACACAATGGTATTTATTCTTTAAACGATTCATTATATAAGTAGTAGCACTCGTGCCAACTTCATCATTGTCTAGATGAAATATAATTGTTTTAATGTTTGGATTTCTGCTTAAAAATGATTTTAAAGATATAGGAATATCACCATTCGCTTGATTATTTGCACCAGATAAAGATAAATAGTTCTTTGTAATAAAATTTTCATTAGTTTCTTTTAAAATGGTCATATAAGATAAAAGATCAATAGCTGCTTCAAATACATGAAGTTCATCACTATTAGTGTTTGCGTAAGAAAAGCTGAAAGCTTTATTACTTCCTGCATGATCTAATTTAAAATTTTTGTAGATACTTCTTTTAAAAGCATAGGCAGGTTGTTGACCATCATAGCCAACAAAGACAACATTCTTATAGTATTTACTTTGATAAAGCATATTATTATCAATAAAGTAATTTACGATATCTCTATCAATTTTTCTCACATCACAAAGATAATGAATAAGTGCGTTGTTATTAGAATCTTTTAAAGGTAATACAAAAGATTTTCTTTCTTTGGACTGTTCAACAGTAATAATTGGGGCACTAACTTTCATTAAATCAACTAGGTACCAACATGCATCTAAGAATTTCATTCCTTCTACTTTGGTTAAATAATCAATGGCTGATTTACCACCGGTTCGTTTTGACCACCAATACCATTTGCCATTAGAAAAATGAAGGGAATCATGATATCGATGGTAATAATCGGTTCTTCCATTTTTAATAAGAAGGTCAGGATGATAATTCTTCATATAATCAAAAGCGCTAAATGATCTGATATTTTGTAGTGTCTCTGAATCAATATATCTACTCATTATCTTTCAATTCCTTTGCTGATTGGTGGAGCCATCTTTTCAATTCCATACTGTTCACAAAACTTTTGGATATCTTTTTTGTTTGTTATTTCATCTTTTTCTGTATAGATAGCATTCACTTTATATTTTTGTTCAGGAATATTTTTAAGCCATTGATTCATAAATTGATTTAATTCATTTTGTTTTAATGGAGTATCTGCAACTTCATAGAATTGAAGATTATCTTGTTGATAAGTTTGAGGTAATAATAGTTCCTTATCTTTATCAACAATAAATTCAACATCTGGATCTGCCATAAGATCACCATTTAAAACATAATTATGAGCCATTACATATCGATTCTCATCAAACATTTCAATGTTTAAATCCATAAAGTGTGGAGTTGAATATTTCATGTATATTGCATCACCGGTAAGTATTGGTCTAGCAATATTTTCAAAAAGCTTATAGTTTTCGTGTTCAATATCTTCTTTCGTTAGCATGATTAATTTCTCCTTGTAGATAGGTTCAAGCTGCTCAATCATTTCATGAACAGTACTTTGAATATTGTTTAGAATTTCTTTTAATTCTTTTGGATCATTGTTTGCATAGCTTGCAATGTAACCAAAAGAGTATTCAGAAGTATCTAATCCAAAGTGGTCACAAATAACAAAAGCCAACGATTCTGCTTCTATTTCTCGTTGGCTTTGATCTTTATCTGTTTGTTTATGAAGTATGCTATGAGCGTACTCGTGTATTAGTGTTTTTGCGGTATGGATATCTTCTAAGCCCTTATTCACAACAATTTGATCTGTAGTAGGGGAATAATATCCTTTGGCACCATTTGCTAGATTAGAGTCTTCAGACTTGTTTTTAAATTCGATTGGAATCTTGCTAGCTGATTTAATTGTTTCTATCATGGCGAGAGATTCTTTATTAGAACCTTTTAAATCTGAAATTAATTCAGGAAGGGGGTCGCCTGTGGTTTGCGAAATATCAAATACAGTTGTTGTCTTAAAACACAATTTATCGAACTCTTTTTCTTCTTGAACTCTATGACCATTAGAGTCTAAAACTATCTTTCCATTCTCATCTAATTTATCAACCATTCTTGTTTCCTTAGTTGGAAATGGAGCTAGGATAACTAATCCTTTTTCACCTTTATTAACTTGTCGATTGAAGTTGTACTTCCAGGCATTATACCCAGCTACATGAGTAGCATTAGGATTTTGATAAAGTATCAATAGTGTATTGTTTAATGAATAGTTATGGAATTTGCTTAAACAAGATAAATAGTTTTTAAATTTATCTGACGAATATACGTCTTTAACACCTTGTTCAATCATATCGAAAGCTTGTGCAGTCTTATCATTATTTGCCATAGTATCACCGTCCTTTCTAAAATAGGGTAAAAGAAAAGCGCTACCGGTTTTGGTAATGTCAGTTTGTTGACAAAGTAAGGGACTCTCAAATGAGAAACTATGCAATACTACTCCGTTTTACCCCTCGTGAGCCCCGTTTTACTCCGTTCTACTCCTCGCACTTTTCCTAAAAGTTATAAACAATCAAATATTTATGTTAGATATTTGTACTTTTGATTCAGGTGATTATATCTTTTTCGCTATTACAATAATTCTTTTGTTGTTATCTCTTGTATCACAAGTCACTAAAGTCATTATTTTATCTTCTGAATCGACAGTTACACTAGTTTTATATAATTCACGATTAATAGAATCAGATATAAAGGCATTAAAAGCATTATTCGAATCCCAACTAGCTTGTGTGAATTCTAAAGAATCATCTAGACTGTTTAAATCAATATTTAATACCGCGAAGATTTGATAGGTTCTTGTTTCGGTTTCTGTAATGAATTGAAATGTAGAATGCTCTTTATAGTAGCTTTGATTCACATAGTTCATTAATGGAGTAAAAATAATATTGTTCCATTTACTGGAATGACCATAAATCACAACATTTTTTGAATCAATATTTCCATCTGCCGATACAAAAGGAATACCTGCATTGGCATATTCTTTGTTGATGTTTTTACGAACATAGTAATCATTATCCGGCGCCTGTACAATAGGTTCATAAATAACTCTATTATCAAATTCTAGTATTCCAACAATATCATTATTGGCTTGTTTAAGAAGAGATAAAGAAAGCTCCTTTTCAGAAGCTTCCTCATTATCTTTATTCTCTTTTGTTGTTTTACTTGGCTTAGATTCTACATAGTAATCCGAATAATCATAAGATTTCTTTGTACCAAACTCACTATATAGAATACCACTTAGAAGACTTGCAGTTACTATCGCAAGTGCTGCTATTTTTATTTTCTTATATTTCATACTATCTATACCCCAGTATTAGGAACAACGATACGTGCATTTTCAAAATAATAGATAATTGTATCGGTTTCCTCATCTGCCTCTACTTTATAAGCTTTTGTTTTATCGGCTAATTGATAAGAAGTAGGAGCTTTGATTTCCTTAAATTCATATTCATGACCATAAATTGCATCAGAAAGTACTGCTTTACCATCTTTACTGACATGTTTAGTGACTTCATCACTTCCTGATTTTCTAGAATAATATGTTCCATCATCAATATCTAAAATTATTTTCTTATTCTCATCTGTTTTAACTTTCTTAACAATCTTGGTGAAATCTTCATCTTTAGCGATTTCATACTCTTCATCTGGAGAATCACCAATAATCATCAATTGTCCAGAAGCTAATGTAGTAACGTATTTATCTAATGTTTTATCGTAGACTTCAAAAATTGCTCCATTCAAGAAATGATCATGGTGATCTTTATCCACTTTATTGACATCCAATTCTAAACGGCGTTTTTCATTATAAAGATCCATTGAAACTGTTACAGTAGGTTTATTTGTATCTTCATCATAATCGAAAGTAAAGTCATGCTTTTCTTCATCCAATTTGAAGCCTACATTTGTTTCCAATTCCTTAACATAATATTCACCTGTTGGAAGATCCAACTGTTCAATATTCTTGCCATCTTCATCAATTGTTAATGTTCCAACCAATCCATCTACAGGAATAATAACTTTGCCATTTAAAGTAATATCATTTTTAGAATATACACCAAAGATAACATCTTTATATGCATCTTTATCTTCATCTTCAAATGTTTTAGTAATCTGCAAATCTAATTTCTGCCTTTCATTTACATAAGACTGTTTGATTTCAACAACATCAATCATCTGACCAGCATATTCAATATCAAAATCATATGTGTGTTCATCTAACACAAAACCAGTTTGTGTTGCTGTTTCTTTAATAGAATATTTACCTAGCTGTAATAAAGAAGAAGTTGTTATGCCATCCCCTGTTGTAAATGTATCAACTACATCTCCTTTGTGGAACCACACAGTTCCTTCTGGAGTTACAATATCTTCACGTGCTGTAATTTCATACGTAACACCTGATAAATATTTTTCTTTGTATTCTGGAGTATACAAAGTTCCATAATCTGTTTCAGATTCTTTTGCTCCTGACAACATCTCACCTGTCTTTTCCACATAGACCTGGCCTTTTTGTGTTTTATTGTCAAAATTCATAAAGATTTCTGTACTAGAACCGTCCACATTGATTGGAATTTCTGTATCTTTTAATACATAACCATGAGGTGCTTTGATCTCCACTAATTTATATTCACCATACTTTAATGGAGAAGGTAAATGTACAGAACCATCTTCATCCGTTTTAAATACATCTGTAGTTTCTTTTTTAGGATACGTTACTTCCTGTGTTACATAATTACCATCTGCATCTTTGATTTTAAATTCAACTCCGGCTGCCGGAATACGTTTTCCAGTTTCACTGTCCGTTTTGTAGATAGTCAATTCAGCTTTGATTGTATCATTATAGATGTTATAGAAATATGTCTTCTCATTTTGATTAATCTTTACTTCAAAAGGTTTTAAAGTATCATAGCCTTTTGTTTCATGTTCTTTAACGATATAAGTTCCATATGGAAGATAATCACTAATAGCTCGACCATCTTCATCCGTAGTCAATGTTGATACGACTTTACCTGTCGATTTTAAAATAATATCAAATTTAAATCCTTCACCAGGCTTTTGAACATTGCTTTGGAATAATCCATACTTCTCTTTATCAATTGTTTTCGCAATCTCAATGCGACCCTTAATAACCTGATCTTTAACTGTTGTATAGAATGTACTAGGTGTGTTATCACCTGAATATTTAAGTTCTACTGTATTACAAGAACTGTTAGTTAAATATCCTTCAGGAGAAGTAACCTCACACACATTTAAAGTTGTTCCAACTGGATATTTTTTAGATTTAACTTTTGAACCATTTGTCGTAATTGTTTCAAGTACATTTCCACTTGTATCCTTAATCGCAAATGTAGCTCCATTGAAAGTAGCATCTCCTTGAGTCTTAGTACCTGTTTGAGAATCCTGTTTTTCAACTTCAATATCTGCATACATCAAATCGAAATTTAATTTGAAGTTTGGAGAAGGATCTCGCCTCGATGCTAAATAAATAACTCTTTGATATCCACCTGATCCATAGATAACATTTACATCTCGTGCTGTAAAATTACGTGAAAAAGTAATACTCTTATCATAATTTTCAGATGTGATAGCTACTGTAAGATTGTTTCCATTTACAGAAGCACGAATTCCATTTGAGCTTGTGATTGAATAGTTTGCTAAAGTACCCTTCGTATCCGTTAATGTCACCGGTGTATTTAATCCCATTTTAATCGTTTGATTATTGAATGAAGGTCTACCCTGAGGCTGAGTACGTAAATTGTTAATGACTGTAACCTCATTTGAAATATCATAAACGGTTGTTCCATCTGTATAGTAAGGCTGATACCAAGTTCCAGTCACTGCCTGCCAAATCATAACCTGAGTTGCGACATAGTATTTTTCTGTTTGATGACCAGAATAGCTGTATCCATAATAATTGATTTCCCAGATATTTTGACGAGTTTGTTCAGATAATTCATCCCATTTTGCAGTATCCTGATGATAATCCAAGCCTTCTGTAAAAAGCTGCATAGGCTCAATACAGAATACTGTCTTATCCCCAACATATAATTGCTGTACATAATCAAATCCATACTGATTGGCAATATGGATCATTGCATAAATACTGCCTGTTCCTGTTGTATCCGTTAATGAGATTCCATCAGACTGAGGCATCAAATCAGGAAATACATCTTCTGCATTTCCAAGTTCTACAATTGTATCTAAATCATTTTCATCTGTAGTCGTTTCTTCAGCATGTACCGGTAGAGTATTCATCAATGAATTGAGAATAACTAATGCTGTTAGAAAGAATTTACTACCTTTCTTCAATATGTTTTTCATATTCTTTTTTCCTTTCCTTTAGGTTGTTGCAACAAAAAAGACGAGATTTCTCTCGCCAAAGTATTTATTCAATTGTCATTTATCACATCCTTACTGAATCAAACTTCCATTGCTCCAAAGATTCAATCCGTAATAAGCAATGCTATGATCGTTTCGATATACCGGTTGAACAGAATAGTTTGTAATTTCAGTTTCGCCAATATACATCACATCATTTAAGTAATATTCACCACTTGAATTTGCTTCACCTTCCGAAGAAAAAGTTGCGTAGTAAAAATTAGAATCCAGGATAACATCACACGCTTGATTTTGATCAACACCACCAGGACATGCATAGCTTGGTTCTACTGGTACGGGTGTAGATTCAATAACTGGCTGTTGAACAGCTTCTTGTGTTTTAACTCCTTCAGCTTCTTTAACTACTTCTTGCTTGCTGATGCTCGTATTAGATTGGTTGGTTGAAGTGTTGTCCAATGCTTTCTTTTCACTCTTATTGTTTGAATCTTGAGAAGCAGTCTTTGTTTTGTTTTGCGATGAAGTCTTATCTTTGCTTGTAGTGGATGCTTTTGAACTTTCTTTTTTTGCTGCTGTTTGTTTACTAACAGCATTTGTTTTATTGCCATCTGCATCTTTCTTTTCTTCAGATTTTATTGCTTTCTTAACTGTTTTTACTTCTTGTTTACTAACCTCAGTTACTTGTTCACTGCCATCTGTTTTGCGGTTGACAAAACAATAAGCAGTAATACCTAAAATACTCAATAAATAAAAAAGACTTATAATTATTTTCTTTCTCATAATTAATCCTTTCTCTTATCTAGCTATCTCTAAAATACCTAGTTTATATTTACTATTCATAACTAGAAACATTTTTTTATTTTCGGATAGTAAATAAATTCTTCGGAAGGTAGGAGGGGTTTTAGGGGAGAAAACAGTCACACTTCCAGGCAAAGTCAGACTGCCCCTCCAACAGTCCTTTACAATCATAGATACAAAAAAGACAATCGAATCTACGATTATCTCTCTTCTTCTTTTGATTGTTTCTTTGCCCAGTTTTCAAGCAAGTGAATCATAATATCTTTCTTCTTGCCTGGCGAAAGATTCTTTGGGAAATATTTATTAATCTCATTCATTTGAAATGATAGTTTTTCTCTTTGATTTGGTTTTTCTTCAGCTAATGTATCGTTAACAAAATCAAAAGTTAATTCGCCATCATGACTTAACCGTTTGAATTCTTGGCATTGCGCTAATGATGGCGTTCTTTGATTGTCGTTAATTGAATCAACAACATATTGCTGTTCATCAGAAGTAAGATAAGATAGTTCTACTGCTGGATTAAACGCAATAGTAATATTATCTTCATTTCTTCCATCGACCATTTCCTGTAATGGTTCAATCAAATAGGTGAGGCGGATAAATCGTTGGATTTGACGAGCACTAAATTCTGTTGTCTCCGCTAAAGCAATATCGCTTCTTATCTTTGTGCCAACTTGGCACGAAGTGGCCTTGCCGTATTCAACAGGAATGTCTGTATTATCAAAATCAATATCTACTTTCTTCCCTTGATGTTTCATTGCCTCTAGTCTCATCTTATAAGCGTAGCCACGTTCACTAGGGTAGATGTTTTCTCTTTGAATGTTGCTATCGACCATTAATATAGTGGCTTGATCATCATCGAGGTTTCGGATAATAACATTCATTTCATTTTTGCCAAGCTGTGACATAGCAAATTTACGCCTGTGACCAGATATCATTTCATAAGTTCCGTCTTCTTTAGGTCGGACAAGGGCAGGCATCAACATATCGTTTTCTTTGATTGAATCAATAAGCTTAGCCATGTCTTCATCCATCGTTACATGAAAAGGATGGCCTTTAAAATCGGATATCTTATCAATAGGAATCTTCATTACCTTTTCAGCACTGGATTCTTGTCTTTCTTTTTCGGTTGAAAACAGGGAATCATAACTTGGCAATCCTAAATCTAGTTTTGGCATGCTGTGCCTCCTTATTCATTTAATAATTCAAAACTTTCTACAACAACGTTCATTGAATAGATCTTTTGATCATCTTTCTTATATGAACTCGTTTGTAGATTGCCAATGATCTTAAACTTTGTGTCAGAAGAACCAACTATTTCAAGTTTTTCTGCAATCTCACCAAATGCAATACATCCAACATAATCAAAACGTGTTCCTTGATCATCTCTTAGGCATTTGAGAGTAAACTTTGTAAAAGAATTACCTTTTTGTGATCTGGATACTTCAATGTTTCTGGTAAGTGTACCTTTTAATTCAACATGATTGTTTTTCATTTCTTCATCTTCTTTCTATCGACTGAAATCATTTCTTTGTTTTTCTTTGTCTTTGTTCAGAATCTCTTTTGTAAGAGATTCATAAGCCAAAGCTACTTTAGAATCTTTTGCATATTCATAAATGCTTTTACCACTAGTACTAGCTTCACTTGCCTTAGTAGCTTTAGGAATGATCGTATCAAACACTTTGATATTCTTGCTGAAAGAATCTCTTATTGTTTCGATGGTGCTTTTAGTAATATTGGTATTTGAATCCGCAAGTGTCATAACAATGCCATTAATCTTTAGATTGTCATTAATCTTACGCTGTACCTTATTTACTGTTTGAAGCAACTTAGTCATGCCTTTTGCCGGTAAGTATTGCGTTTGTACAGGAATCAATACTTCATCTGCTGCAGCTAAAGCATTAACGGTAAGCATTCCTAAAGAGGGCGGGCAATCAATAAAAATGTAATCATACTTACTTCTTAAAGGTTCGATACAATTACTTAATGTCTGTTCTCTATTAATTACACTGACTAGACGCATCTCAAAGTCTGCAAGTTCGATATTGGCTGGAATAACATCAACAGCTTCAGGATGATTCAATATAAGGGAATCATAATGGATTGATTCATCATTTATATAATCATCGAGCATTGAAGAAACACTGTTTTCTAATGCATCATTTGTTTTCCATCCCAGAGAACTTGTAAGATCACCCTGTGGATCAAAATCAATAATCAAGACATCATACCCATTTCTTGCCATACCGATTGCAACGTTTAAAGCAGTTGTTGTCTTGCCAACGCCACCTTTTTGATTTGCTACCGCAATTACTTTACATTTATCCATAATAAAAACTCCTTTCCCATACCAGTCGAATCACTGGTTATGTAAAAGGGGCGAGAGGATATTACTTGTTGGCTTGTTTGGCTAGTGAATCATGCTTGATAATGATAAAAAGCCTTTGCTATTTATTTACTCTCACTTGGTTAGTAAATCATGTTTGATAACAAGTCTAAAAAAGCGTTGAAATTCAACGCTTAATTTTTATTTGTGCTGTATTTTCCAATAGCCTGTTTTATTAGAACCTATTCTAACAATGATTTCTTTTTCTTTTAATTCTTTAATGATTCGGCTAACTTTTCTAGGACTAATTTGCAGCACTTCTGCCATTTGCTTTGCAGTAATAGATGGTTGCTTCTCAAGTAGTAACAGAACTCTATTTATATCGCCATTTATATCGCCATTTATATCGCCATTTATATCGCCGTTTATATCGCCATTGTTGGTAGATAAAAGATTTAATGGCACTGAGAATGGAAATTCTACCTTTATAAAGTGTTCGGAAATTTTAAAGATGCTCTTGTTGTAAACTTTTAAAATCCTACTCATTCCTGATCCTAATTGTTCCACTAAACCAAGATCTTTAAATACTCTCATTAACTCACGATTTCTAGGCATACTACTACAACTGAAGAAATCTTCTTCACTTTGCCCTGGAAGTAAACCACCGTATGAAGTGAAGACCATTTTGTCAGCAAAAATTTCAAAAACAGGAGGGATTTCTTTAGAATAATCAGAATGAATAATTGCATTAATAATAGCTTCACGCATTGGAATTGGATCAACTAAGTTCTTTTCAATTCTTTCAGACGAAGTTATTTTCGCTAATGTGGCATTCTCAATTTTTAGTTTATCAAGCACGTTGTATGTCGCCTTAACCAAAGAACAGTACCCATACTCTTCATTTTCAATCAAATCAACTTTATCGGTTCCTGCGTATTTTGCGACTTTAATAGAAACACCGTTTTCATCAGCAAGAAGGTATGCGACATAATTATATTTGCCATCAGGTGTAAGCAGTTCTAAAGAATTTGCGAATTTATCATTTAATTCAAGGCCTCTTTCTTGATAGTAAATTTTCAATTGGGCAAAAGATAAATCTTGTCTTGGTGAAGGAATGTTTCTTAATGTTGTATGTATTCTTTTACTATAAAGGTCATCAATCATTGAAGTGGTCATTTGTTGAGTTGAAGTTCCGGTTCTTGTAAAGCAACCATTTGGAGACATTCCGTTTTTCTTGATGTAATAAGGTTTTTCTAGTCCACTAGATATTAATATTTTTATAACGGTTACATTATCAACGCTTTCAGTAACTATATCAAATAATCCTAGCGTAGAAGGAAGGATGTTATTTTTAATTCGATCTGCAATTTTTAATTGAGTATCATCTAAATTAGAAACTCCAATGCCCTTACCATTATCATCAACGCCAATATATAAAACTCCACCTTCGCGATTATTTAAGAATGCAACTACTTCCTTTTCTAGTTTATCGTTTAAATCTTGTTTAAATTCTGTTCTATTATTCTCCATCAGCATTATAAGGTCTCCTTTCCGCTTTTAATTCAGCAAAATTTGATTAAAACATATAAGCACTACCTATTAAATTCTATAAAATATAATACCATTAAAGTAGATTTGATTTCTACTTAACTATTTTCTTTTTTTGCATAGCAATTTCTTTTGCCTTCGCTTTTCCATAGTAAAAACTCCTTTCCCATACCAGTCGAATCACTGGTTATGTAAAAGGAGTGAGCTGCGTGACAACGCGTGAAAACAGATTGGTAAAAAACACCTCCAAACCGTGGCTTACAAGTGCTTAAAACAAGCCATTTTATGTGCTTTTTCAAGACTATATGCAAAAAAATTGGTCGAGTTTGAATAATTCAATAAACATCAAAAGGCCTTTATATAAGGTCTTTTTTATATGCTGATTTTGTCCGTGAGTATAAAATGAACACATAAATTATTGGATATGAATAATTAAATAAATTGAAGTCGATTTACATTCTTACTAATATAAAGTATAATATTAGCAAGAATGTAAAAGGCGGTGAGAGTATGGAAGGAGTAATGGATTCTAAAAAAATTGAGGTTTTGAATGTTAAAAAATTAAAGAATGTGAATGTATCGAGACAGTCTATTTATAATTTTATAAAAAGGAATTGTATGGAAAAAGTTGGTCCAGGTATTTATATTTCAAAAGATGTGTTGGAAGATGAAGCTTATGTTTTGTCACAGCGTTGTCCAAAAGGAGTTATTTCTCATGATGATGCCTTATATTATTATGGTCTGGTTGATCGAGAACCTTTTGTGCATTGTATTACAATTTATAGTGGATATAATCCTTCTGCTTTAACAAACTCAGGTTACAAGGTTTATACTGTAAAAAAGGAGCTTTTGGATCTAGGAAAGACTACAATCACAAATCAATTTGGTCATGAAATCCCAATGTATGATTTGGAAAGAACAATTTGTGATTTAGTGAGAAGTAGACGTAATTTCGAAATTCAGGATTTTAATATGGCAATTAAAACTTATTTACAAAGAAGTGATAAGGATCTTAATCGTTTAATGGTGTATGCAAAAGCATTTCGAATTGAAAAGATAATTAGACAATATATGGAGGTTTTATTGTAATGTATCTAACTCCAGCACAAATAAAAGGTAGAATTAAAAACGTTGCCAAACAAAATGGATCGGATCCTATAACTTTGTTACGTATTTATATGATGGAGCATTTTCTTGAAAGAATAACGTATTCTAAATATAAAGACGATTTCATTGTTAAGGGTGGAATCTTGGTTACTTCTATGATTGGTATATCGATGCGATCGACTATGGATATTGATACAACAATACGTAATTTTGATTTAACTAAAGAAGAAACCACAAGGATTGTAAATGAAATTAAAGATATTTCTCTTGATGATCACATTGAATTTATCTTAAATGATGTATCTGATATCATGGACAATATGGAGTATCCAGGAATAAGAATTCATATGGATGCAAAATTAGAAAATTTAATAGTGCCAATCAAAATAGATATATCAACAGGTGATGTGATTACACCTAGAGAAATAAGATATGAATATCCGTTGTTGTTAGAAAACAAATCAATACAACTCTGGTCATATAATTTAGAGACAATACTTGCAGAAAAAATTCAAACAATTCTTTCCAATGTCATTAAGTTAAGCTAACGGGATAGTGGCAGTGATAAATTCTTATTAAGTTAAGCCTGGATACAATTCT
>NZ_CATVYQ010000005.1:0-64174 GCF_958348295.1 uncultured Holdemanella sp. | reverse complement strand
ATGTATACAATTTAATTTAAATGTTCTTGTAGCAATTAATTTGGTAATCAACACTCGAACAAGAACAACTCAAGTTCTAGCAGTTCAAAGCCTTCTTCTAAACCTTCAAACAGCGGTAGCAATAACGCTGGCACATCTAAGCCATCTAACAATAGCGGTTCTAACTCAAGCAGTTCTAAACCTGCTGAGCATACACATAACTGGGTGGCTGTGACTGAAACTCGTACAGTTGTCGATCAGCCTGCCTATGACGAACAGGTGCCGGTAACAGAGATGAAAGAACATGAAATCTGTAATCAATGCGGTGCAGACTTAACAGGTTTAGATATTGATGCACATTTTAAAAACAGTTATTTTAACGGAGGCAATTGTGGTGGATTCCATTCTGAATGGCGTGAAGAAGTCACTGGCTATCAGACAGTACACCATGATGCGGTGACTCATACTGAAACTGTGACAACAGGATACAGATGCTCGACTTGTGGAGCTAGAAAATAGATTTATATATTTAAGGTGGAATAAAATATTCCGCCTTTTTTTATAAGGTCGATTCACGGACCTTGATAGAAATATCGAAAGTACAGATGAAATAGGATCATACTTTCTTCATTCGTGAAGAGGTTAAAATTCTTCAGTAGTCTGTAATGCCATGCGTAGTGAAGGTTGCTTTAAGTTTTTTAGGATGTAGTACAGCAATAATTCACATGGTAGTGAAGGTTAGCAGAAGGCACAAAGGATGTGTTTAACGATGTAGTACAGCAATAATTCACATGGCAGTGAATAAATACCAGAAGAAATGATTTGTTTGAAGAAAGTGAAGATTGAAAATGGAATTTGGTTTGGTGTTGATTTTATTTTTTGGATTGATTGTTCTATGTGTGTTCTATTACTCACTGGTAAACATTTCAAAACAGTCCGCAATCAAAGAAAGAAAACTCTTAAATAAAGAGATATAGTAATGTTAAAAAAAGGAACTCAGGTGAGTTCCTTTTTTGTTTACACGCAATAAAGCGGGTAGTAACCGTACTATTGCACCATAGAAAGTAAATTAACGAAAGGGTGGGATGAAATATGAACAGATACAGTTTATTTGATTTTCCTTAAATTGAGTTGAAAAAATATCAATATTTTTTCCTTTCAGAATATTGATGTTGTTAAAAACTCAAATAATCAAGATTTCTAACGTTAGAGATTTTTTAGGGATAGAAATAAATAAAGGGGAACGATTTAAATTAAGGTCATTTACCTTAATAGGAAGGAATGAAAGTATGAAAAAGATAAAGAATACATTTCTCGCCTTTTTTGTAACTGTGTTAACTTCACTGAATCTAGTGCTTCCTACTTATGCAGAAGAAACGACGGCTCAAACAGTAAATACGGCAGGCTTTTCGGTGAATGTTGTAGGGGATGGTACAGTTACACTTTCATCAGGCGATTTCACAAAAACGCTGTCTGATGGAGAAAGTTATAATTCTGATTATAATGAAGGTACAGAGATTAAAATTGTTTCTAAATCCAATGAGAATGCAGTTATTGATGATATTACTTTAAATGACAGTACGATCTCTGGATTTAGTAGTGGTAAGAAATCTTTCAGCTTTGCATATACAACAAAGACGGCTGATGCTTCTTTTAACGTAGTGTTCAAACAAAATGAAACGCAAAAAGAAGAAAACAACAATTCAAGCAAAACTGAAAGCGATGATTCTTCTCAGGACAAAAGTTCCAATGAATCTGTTTCTACTTCAAATGATGCGGTAACTGAATCTGAAGATGCAGATAAATATGGCACATTTGACGTGGATCTTTCAAAGATGGATATAGATACATCTAAAACCGTATATACAAAATACTTGTATGCAATTCCAAGTGCTGTATCTGAAAACGATACAATCACTTCTGCATTGATTGATAAAGACCCAAAGGATACGATCTATACGCAGACAATGGAGCCAAGCACAGTATATACAGATGGAGATGCTTACTATATTCAGGCAGACACACCTTTTGTGAATGGTTTAGCCAAGAAGAATTATCCATACGATTATGATGTGGCTCGTGGAAATGATTATGGTCAACAACTAACAGAAGGCTTTTCTTATGATAAGAAAACTCACATCTTAAAAATTGATAAAGATGTTTTTAAAACTGTGGCTAAAGAAGCAAAAACAGATAACAATCCAAAAGAGGATTTTTCAGATTTACAGGTACAGTTTTTAGTTCCTGCTGATGTAGAAAATGATGTTAAAGTTAAAACTACAGTTGTTGATAAGACAGGTTCTATTGACAGTGTTGTAGGGGATTCAATCAGTTTACGTCCTTTCATGACAACACGTTTTCAACTTGCTTCTGAAAAGACCGCAAGTAATATTATTCCAAAAAATGTAAAAGTATATGTGAATGGTTCAGATGTTCCTTTGGAGTCTGAATATGGTGCGTATGACCCTGAAACAGGAGAGATGGCATTATCTTATTTGGGCGCTAATTTAAAATCACTTGAAATCGTGATCTCCAAGTCAAAGGGAAGAGCAGCCGGCGTTGGTTTGGGTACAGCCAAAGTTGGAAGTATCAATGTGCTAGCTTATTTGGCTGAAGGCACAAAGGATGTGTTTAGCGTTGGTTCCTCTATTGATGTAGTAGGTAAATTTGGTAATAACAGCTACGTACAGACGATTGACGGTCCATTGGAATTATATAACAAATCTAGAACAACAGCAGGTGGATATTTCAATACTGTGGACTGGAATGATGGTGATGGTGGAGAGTGTACTTACACAGACTCTGCTTTAGCGGTTCCGCAGTCTATTACTATGAATGGACAAACTGTTGATTTTACGATGCGTGATATCAATGGAAACAGTTATGGACAATGGGTGAATGGAGGAAATGGTTTAACTGATATTTCAGATCCAGTTGCATTCAATGGTGCAATTCAGGCTTTCTGTCACCATATCAAACAAGCTGTAGGCACAATTAATGAAAACAGCCGTTATGATTTGCGTTATCCAACCTGCACATTACGTGTGCTAGATGCGAGTACAATTAATGGATACAGACATGTTGTATTTGGATTTGAAACAAACCTACATCATTTCGGTGGTTCAACACCTCAAACCGTTGGAACTGTTTTTGAACTTGCTTTCAAGGTACAGTCTAAAGGTAAACTTTGCATTAAAAAGACTTCTGCAAACCCAGCTATCACAGATAACAACCCTTGCTACTCATTGCAGGGAGCTGAATATGGAGTGTATAAGACAGAAGCTGATGCAAAAGCTAACAAGAATAAAGTGAATACGTTAACGATTGGGAAGTATGACAGTTCTGAAAAATACAAGGACTGGTCAAATGAAATTGAACTGGATGCAGGAACATATTATCTAAAGGAAACTAAGAATCCAAAAGGTTATGCTTTGAATAATTCTGTTGTTTCAGTTGTAGTAAAAGCAAATGAAAGTTCTTGGATTGGCTCAAATGGAGAATTCAAGGATTATCCTCAATCCGACCCAGTTGCTATTTTCTTAGGAAAAGTTGATAAGGAAACTAACGCTCACAAGCCTCAAGGTTCTGCTTCCTTGGCAAATGCCGAATTTACGGTAAAGTACTATAAAGGCTTGTATGATTCCGACCCTGCTAAATCCGGTCAGACACCGGCTCGAACTTGGGTGTTAAAGACAGATTCAGATGGATATTGTCGCCTTAGTGATGATTATAAAGTATCTGGTGATGTATTCTATAAAAATTCTAATGGAACTGTTGTTTTACCAGTAGGAACTATAACTATTCAGGAATCAAAGGCACCAACTGGTTATTTTATCAATAATGAATTATTTGTGAGAAAAATCACTACATCAGGAAATGCTGAAAAAGTTGAAACATACGACTATCCTGAAGTCAATGAAAAGGTAATTAAGTTCGACATCAAGAAGGTACAGGCAGGAACTTCTACACCTGTCAGCGGTGCAGTATTCCGTCACACATTGCCAAATGGTTCAACGGAAGATTTAGAGACAAATGGCAGTGGTGAAATTACGATAACAGGTTTGGCTTCTGGAACTCACAAAATCAAGGAAATCAAATCACCTGATGGATATCAGTTAAATCCAAACGAAGTTGTATTCAACGTAGCTTCTGGTACAGGTACAATCACATTTACATCTGGAACAAACAGTCTTGTAACACATGGTACAAAAGATTCAGGGGACGGCTATGCTACATTTGGTAATAAGGTAAATCCTTTTAATTTGAAGATTACAAAAACAAATGAACACGGAAAAGTCTTGAAAGGTGCTGAATTCCGTCTATACAGCGATGCTGATTGCAAGAATGTAGTAGATACGCAGATTTCTGATGAAAAAGGGTTATTAACTTTCAAAAATCTGGATGTAGAAAAGACTTACTACTTCAAGGAAACGAAAGCCCCTCAAGGCTATAGAATTCCAGTAGACGAAAACGGGAATGCATATGTACATTCCGTATATGTAAAAGCTACACCTCAGACAAACACATTTGAATTTACAGTCGATGGAATTAAATACGATACATCTAAGACATCTGGTAATGTTCGACTAGAAGGATCTAAAAAAGATCGTGTAGTTGCGGTGGATATTACAAACAAAACAACACAGTTATTGCCTGAAACAGGTTCTAATGGAACAATCCTATTAATTGGATTAGGTGTTGCCGTAATAGCTTTTGCTTTATATAAATCTAAAAAAGATAAAATGATTTCTAAATAATGAAGAAAGAGGGATATTAAAATGAAAACAAAAAATGTGGTTTTTGCAGGATTAACTGCATTGTCTATGACTTTAAGTCCTGTAGCAACTTGTGTTGCTCAATTAGTGACTCCAGTCTATGCTGCTGAAGCAACGCAAACTTATGCGACTCCTAACGGTGTAGCTGATTTTGGCAAAGGAAATGCTTCTATTACCATTACACCAAATGCAGGACAATCTTTGGTTGGTAAAAAATTCCAAGTTTATAAATTGTTTGACGCTGAAAACGCAGTGGATAATGAATCAATCAACTATACATGGAACAATGATTACAAAACAGCTTTACAGACTGTTGTTGGTAAGAAAATCAACAAATCTGCCTCTTCAGTTACTGAATATGATGTAATTGACTATATTCAAACTTTGAATACTAACAAAGTGGAAGGTGCTCAGGCAGATCAAAAATTAGAAGGCCGTTACAGCAATTATCGTCACTTTGTAGAAGCTTTAAGAGATGAACTTGTTAAGGAAGGTCTTTCTCCAAATACAGTTAATGTTACAGCTGTAAATGCAGTCGATGGTTCTGTTAAGTTCAGTGGATTGGGATATGGTTATTATTTAACAGATGAAGTTACTGCTGTACAGGATACACATTCAGCAGCTTCATTGATTTTAACAAATACAGCAAATCCTAATGCTCAGGTTAATATCAAATCCGATTATCCTACTTTGATTAAGAAAATCAATGAAGATGACAACAATGTAGGATGGAATGATATTGGGGACTATGAAATTGGACAGACAGTTCCTTACTACCACGATACATATGTACCAGACATGAATGGATATCAAACATATAAAATGATTTTCCATGACAAGATGGACAATGCATTGACTTTCAATAAAGACTCTGTTTCTATCACAATTTCAAGCAACAAGAAATCATATACATTAAAGAGTAATGAATTTAAAGTAGTTGAAAATAGTGGTGAAGACACATTCTATGCAGAAATTCCAGATTTAAAAGCTATCGTTGACAAACAATTCCCAGAAGGAATGAACAACAACAACGAAAATACTTATGGCCAATCTGTTCGTTTAAACTATAATGCGACATTGAATGACAATGCATCGACTCGTACTGGTCGTGCAGGATTTGAAAATGCTGTTCGCCTTGAATATAGCAACAACCCAGACAGTGATGGAAATGGTTCTACAGGAACAACTCCTTGGGATACAGTAGTTTGCTTCACTTATAAAATTAATGGTTTAAAAGTCAACAACCACAACAAATTATTGAAGAATGCTAAATTCCGTCTATACAGTGATGAAAACTGTACAAATGAAGTGTATGTTAAGGAATCTCCAAACGGATATGTTGTTATGAACCGTGATTCTTTAGGCGGAACTGACCATTCTGGAGGAACACGCCCTAGCAGTGCAGTAGAAATGGCTTCAGATGCAAAAGGTGTATTCACTATCTTAGGCTTGGATCAGGGAACTTATTACTTGAAAGAAACGGATTCTCCAGCTGGATATCGTGAATTGCAAGACCCAATCGTTATCACAATCAAACCAACATTCACGGATGAACGTAATAACTACAACGCAGGTGAAGGTGCAACTGACAAGACTTTGAAAACATTAGAAGCAACTGCTCATGTTAAGGAATTCTTAAATGGTGCTTACAAAGAAAGCGACACTAACTTAAAAACAGATGTAACAGACGGTTCTGCTAACATCACTGTAGTCAACTACGTAGGTACTAAATTGCCAATCACTGGTTCTAACTTAACAATGATTTGTCTAGGCGCAGGTACAATCACTGTAGTTGGTGCATTGGCATTAGATAAAAAAAGAAAAAAAGCAAATAAAGACTAATTTTTGAATAAATGAATAGGATGGCAGTACTGCCACCTTTTCATTTTTGGAGGTGCTGATATTGAAGTCGATTATTAAAGCTATCAAGGAAACCAGTTGGACAGTTCGTTTACTGATTGTAATCGGAATATCTTTATGTTCGATTCCACTGGTATCGAGTATTCATTCTAGCATACAGCAGAATAGTATGATTTCAACCTATGAGAGCAAAGTAAAACATACGGATAAAGCAAAAATCATTGAACAGATTCAAAAGGCTCACAATTATAATGATATGCTTTTCCAAACAATGGGAGCTTCTGTAGGAGATATCGATACAGCTATTTTATCGGATGAAAGCTATGAAAATATTTTGAACCTTTCTGATAATGGAATTATGGGTTCAATTGAGATTCCCAAGATAGGCGTTGACCTTCCAATTTATCACGGAACATGGGATGATGTACTATCAAATGGTGTTGGCCATTTACAAAATTCTTCATTTCCAGTCGGTGGAGAAAATACACGTACTGTTCTGACGGGTCATAGGGGTCTTCCAAACGCAAAATTATTTACAAGACTTGATGAGTTGAAAAAAGATGATTTATTCTACATTCGTGTAGGAAATAAAACACTAGCTTATCAAATCTATAAAATAGAAATTGTAAAAAAAGAAGAAGCACCTGATGTTCTTGGAATTGAAGAAGGCAAGGACCTTGCAACTTTGATTACATGTACTCCATATGGAATAAATACACACAGATTGATTCTGACTGGTAAGCGTGTACCATACAGTGAGAAGAAAAAAGAAGCCATTGAACCAGAAATGATGAGTTGGAGAGAACTTCTATTTACAGCACTTCCATTTTTAATTGTATTTATGTTGATTGTTAGATTTATTTTAAATAAGAGAAAGGAGAGAAAGTTAAAATCATGAAGATTCTGAAAAAAATTGGTTTAGCATTAAGCCTGATGCTAGTTTTAGTACCATGCTTAAATGTGCAGGCTAAAGATATTACAGATAATCCAGATGTAGGGGACATTACAATTCTTCCTGAAGAGGATTTGACTAAGGTTCCTGATAATGGGTTAGGTTCAATCTCAGTAGAATTGACAGATGCTTATGATAAATATCTTTCCAAAGAAAATGTTAAATTCGGTGTGGTTCAGATTGCTGACATCGTAAAAGGTGAATATATCATTAAATATAAGCCTTTTGCAGACGAGGATTTGGACTTGAATGAGATTAAAACAGCAGATGAGATCGACAAAGTAGCTAAGGATCTGGCCAAAAAAGTTGAGACTCCTGACTATGAAATGACAACGGACGAAGAAGGAAAAGCAACTTGCAAAGATCTTCCTGTTGGTGTTTATTTAGTCTACGTTGAAGATTTATCTGATTATGAAACAATTACTCCATTTATTGTTGGAATTCCAACATGGGATGATGAAGATGAATTGTTCCAGTATGATGTAACGGTATATCCAAAACATACTGCTTTACCACGTATCTTGGTAAACAAGGTTGACAGTGTAACTGGACAGAATATCAAGTCAAACAAATTTGAATTCACTTCATATTCACAGGAAAACTGTGCTGAAAGTTCAAAACTTGAAACTATCGCAGGCAATCAGGAAACTGGTACTGCTGAATTCTTGATTCGTTACGGAACAACTTACATTAAAGAATCTAGTGCTCCTCAAGGATATAAGTTATCGGATGAAGTTGTAAAGGTTAAATTTACGGACGAAGGTTTGTTTGTAAATGACAAGGAAGTTCACGTAGATGATAATCATCGTTATTCAATCGTATACCAGAATGTCATGTTGCCTAGTGTAAACACAGGTGCTGCTAAAAACAAAGACATGATGTATATGATGTTAGGCGTAGTAGTCATTGCATTAGGTGCTTCCATTGCAACTGTTCGCAAGATTCGCAAAAATAACGAGGCATAGTTAAATAAAAGGAAGGGGTGTACCTTCCTTTTATTGCATATGGAACTAAATCTAAATGTTAGTTTCATATGCAATATAAATATAATTTATAAATACTAGGGAAATGTAAAAGCAGAGCATATATCACGTCCCACTGGTCGCAATTGCCAGACGACATGATATATGCTCTGTACTACAAATCATAGGCATTCTTTTACTAAAAATCAAGTTAAAGAAGATGTATAAAGAATGCTTGATGTACTGACATGGTGTATAAGGAGGAAAGCTTTATGTCGATGATAAGAAACATTTTGTATACGTGTGTGTCGGCGTCTGTAATAATGACTGGAACTGTATTCAATACTCTTGCGGATGAGAATTCAAAATCACTACATTTTGAGATTACAGGCGGTTTAGGAACTGCTGAAGTTGTGACAGATAACGGTATATCTTATCCTGTTGAGGGAGGGGATGATTTATTTGATTTCACACCGGATACTGAGTTAAAAATTACAATCCATTCTAAATATGGTATTGATTCTATCAAAGAAAACAACTCGGTTTTAAAACAAAAAAATAAAAAAATGGAAAACATCAAAAAGAAGGATTATACATTTACGTATAAAACAAAGGATACAGATTCAAATTTATCTGTAAATCTGACAGAAATACATTCACGCTTTAAAATTACATCTATCAAAACCGATGATAATGGTGATGTAATACCTTTACATTCAAGATTCGAGTGTGTAAAAAAAGAATATTATGAAGAGGCTAATGAAGATATAGAAAAAGCAATTGAAATTGCAAAAGAGAATGATTCAGAAGGTGATTATCAAATTTTGGAGTCCGATGATAATGGAGTGCTTCAATCGAATGATTTTTTAAGAGGAACTTATATTATTAAAAAGATCGATGACAAAATAAATTTAGATCCTTTTGAACTTGTGGTTTCAAGAGATAAAGATACTCCATATACATACATTCGTATGAAGGATGGTAAGGAGATTTCATCTGATTCTAAAGGTACAGTTAAGATGATTGAATGCGATCAATCTATACAGTCTGCTACAAGAGTCGTTTTAAAATCTAAAAATGACAAAGTGTCAGACGAGAATGCAACATTTAAAATTAAAATGTTGAAGGATGATGAAAAAGCTCTAAAGAACTATAAAAAAGATTATCTAAAAACGGATAAAAAAGGTTATATCAGTATGTATGATGGCGTTCGTTGGATAAATACATTTACATTAAAAAAAGGAGAGTGTGTTCTTCCAGTGGTATTACCGGACGGTTTATATAAATTATCAGACTTTTCAATAAAAAATAGCAAAATAAAAAGCACACGGGTATCGGTATCTTCAGAAATCATAGCAGGACTTGATGAAGACAGTCAGCCAATCAAAGACTGTGTGATTTTTCTTGAATAGCTCAAAAAGGAATGTTGGAGTATCTATGATTGATTACAGTAAATTGAAACTCGATACTTTTTGGAGAGAACCACAGAACAGGATATATTTAGATGACATGTACGAGCCTTTACCCAATGCACCAATTGAGATCATCAATAGTTTTAACAATTATAAATTTCAAATTTGTAAAATCAAAGATAAAATTTCAGCAACCGTTTTAAAGGCAGACAATTCTTAGAATTGTCTGCTTTTTCAATACAAAAGGAGGATTTATATTATGAGCAATGCAGAAAATACATCTGGGCGATATATACTTACATTGTCCTTGAAAACAGAGTTGTATCAAGAACACATTTTAGAAAAACGTTTTAGACTGGGTGAGCAATTGTACAATAAATTTTTGAATTTTGAAAAAAAGAAATATTTTGAAATGACAAAACGCAAGGATTATCGGAATGCCCAAAGCTTGATAAAGGATTATACATACCAGATTAAGTCTCTAAATAATGCGTCTGATATTTCAAAAGAAACAAAAAAGATGATTCAGGATTTTAAAAAGCAAAGAAAAGAACAATATGATATTATTTACAACATCAAGAAGATGTTTAATTGGTCTGAGTTCGGATTTGGAATGGATATGAAGAAATATCGAGGATATTATAAGAAAAACCTAAATTCTCAGATTTGTAATAATCTGGCAGTACGTTGTTTCAGAGCTTTTGAGAAGATGGAAGAAGAATTTATCAAAGATCAATACAGAAGTGATGAAGATAAGGTAAATCCTTGTGTGCATTACAAAAGAAAAGATTCTTTGAAAAGCCTTTGCGGAAGTCAGAACACAACAGGGATTCGATTCATCTTAGATGATGAAAAGAAAGCTGGATTGGTCAAATGGCAAGGACTTGAATTTTCAATTGACATTGCCAAATGCACGTTGTATGAATGGAAGGCTTTGCAATCGGAAATCTGCTATTGTGCTGTAAAACGTGAAAAGATCAAAGGAAAATGGAAATATTATATCCAGCTCACGTTGAAAGGACATGTGCCTGATAAATTTAATAAACAGACAGGTGAATTGAAAAGGCAGCTTGGAAAAGGGAATGTTGGTTTGTACTTTACAAGTACAAGTCTTACGGTTTCGACAGAAGATGGTGTTAAAACATATCCTTTAGAAATCAAAAATCATGAGGATAAGAAAACTGAATTATTGCAGAAGATGGATGCTTCCAGACGTGCAACAAATCCAGACAACTACAATGAAGATGGAACCAGCAAAGAAAAAAGTGAAATCAATGGATGGCATTTTTCAAAAGCTTATAAAAAATATCGTGCTGAACTTTACGAAATTTTCCGAAAGGAATGTGAGGAAAAGAAATTATTGCAGGAAATCCTTGCAAATGAAGTCATCGCATCTGGTGATGTATTTAACTGTAATAAAATGGATTTTAAATTTCTTCAAAGAAACTTAGGTAAAAAGATTCAGGCTGCAAGGCCATCCATGTTAAAGTCTGTGATTGAAAGAAAACTTTCATATCATGGTGTATCCATCAATGAGATTAGTTATTCTAATTTAAATCCTGTGCTCGAAGAAAAAAACATCAGCAAAAAGAATTTAGAAGATATGGCTACACTCATTAGCCAGTTTTAGTTAAATATATAAATTAAGGCAGATTGCCTTAACTTTTATATAAGGTCGATTCACGGACCTTGGCAGTAATGCCGAAAGTACAGATGAACTAGAATCATACTTTCTTCATTCGTGGAGTGGTTAAAATTCTATAGTAGTCTGTAATGCCGTTATTTGATGTTGCGGTACAGCACATTTCCACATGGTAGTGAAAGGTCCTCTAGCGTTTGTGTGGTGGCGAATAGCTTTGATGATTATATTAATTGTTTGTAATTTAATAATTGGTTTGAATGATAAACTTAATACATAAGGTCGTTTCACGGACCTTGATAGCAATATCGAAAGTACAGATGAACTAAAGCCACACCTTTGTCATTCGTGGCAAGGTTAACATTTTATAGTAGTCTGTAATGCCATGTGTAGTGAAAGGTGCTCAGGCAGGTCTAACAATTCCAGCGGTTGCAGTACAGCTCGATTTGACATGGTAGTGAAGGAGTCTTGTCAGTTGCACCTTCACCTGCATTGGTGCGGTACAGCACATTTTTATATGGTAGTGAAGGATTGTTAAATAGTGAGGGGCTTCCTCTATTGTTTCAGTACAGCACATTTCCACATGGTAGTGAAGGAATCATTGAGATGAAGGTATTTTCACTCAAGTTGCGGTACAGCACATTTCCACATGGTAGTGAAGGAGTGAAGTAAACATTTGAAGTTCTCTTAGTGTTGCGGTACAGCACATTTTTATATGGTAGTGAAGGATTGTTAAATAGTGAGGGGCTTCCTCTATTGTTTCAGTACAGCACATTTTCACATTGTAGTGAGTGTTATAGTAATGAATCATGAAGTGTTTTAACAAGACAATTATTAGTTGGTTTGAATGATAAACTTAATACATAAGGTCGATTCACGGACCTTGATAGCAATATCGAAAGTACAGATGAACTAGGATCATACTTTCTTCATTCGTGAAGAGGTTAAAATTCTTCAGTAGTCTGTAATGCCATGCGTAGTGAAGGGGAATAATTATGAAACCGGCTCATGCTGTGTTGTAGTACAGCATAAATCCAGATGGTAGTGAAGAATCGCATTTACAAGTAAATCCATTCTACCTGTTGCAGTACAGCACATTTTTGTATGGTTGTGAATGCTTCGGGAACAGGAGTATTATATGCAAATGGGTAAGTATAATACATTTTCATATGGTAGTGAAGGTAAGGATTTACTGTCAAGTATTTATTAATTGGTTTGAATGATAAATTTAATATATAAGGTCGTTTCACGGACCTTGATAGCAATATCGAAAGTACAGATGAAATGAAATCACATCTTTGTCATTCGTGGCAAGGTTAACATTTTATAGTAGTCTGTAATGCCATGCGTAGTGAAGGCTAATAGGATTCCTTTGTTTTCGGGTAATCGGTGCAATACGCACATTTTCACATGGTAGTGAAGGTTATTTTACCATGGGTATGTCACTTTCTTTGTTGAATATCAGCACGCATTCGCATGGTAGTGAAGGTCAGCTATGTCAATTTAATGTATAGTGAGCATTTACATAGAATTTGTATTTTTTAGATAAATATTTTACATTATAGATGTTAATAAAAGAAAAGGGGGTGTGCAAAGATGAATAAGGCAGTTTTAATTCAAGAGGTAAGTGAACAGTTTGATACCATTTCAAAAAAAGATATGGATAAAATCGTATCTTGCGTTTTTGAAAAAATGATAGAAACACTATCAGTAGGTGATACTTTAGAAATTGCAGGATTTGGTAAGTTCGTAGTCAATGAACGTAAAGAACGCATGGGAATCAATCCTGTGACAATGGAAAGAATTCGTATTCCTGCTTCTAA
The DNA here is from genome assembly GCF_958348295.1 of uncultured Holdemanella sp. Classification (NCBI taxonomy): domain Bacteria; kingdom Bacillati; phylum Bacillota; class Erysipelotrichia; order Erysipelotrichales; family Erysipelotrichaceae; genus Holdemanella; species uncultured Holdemanella sp. The sequence goes on along the minus strand of NZ_CATVYQ010000005.1, from coordinate 50,772 downwards.
GTATGTGAAATTTACATCATCTAAATCTTTAAAAGACTTAGTTAATAAGTAGATATTTATTTGATTAGTTATCCAACTATTCTGGCAATCATGCCCTTATGACTTTTTTCACATGATGTAAGTCCAGATAGTTCAGGTGAAATTTATATTTATGTATATTTCACCTTATTAGTCCTGTACCCTGACAGGACTTTTTTTATGTGTTATTACAAGGAGGAAATATAAATGGATTTTGATAGAATGCAGAATGAGATTTTGAAAAATCTTTATAAAGAAAAGGATGCATTGTCAAAAAGAAAGGAGGAACTGCAAAAGGAACTTGGACTTGTAGATTCTAACTTGACTAAAATTTTATCGGCCGAAAAGAAATTAACGGCTTCGTTTGAAAAGCTTGGTAAAGAAGTATCTGAATGGGAAAGTTTAAGTGCACAGTTAAATACAGGAACAAAGAAGAAGCGAAAGAAAAAAGATGATTTTGTTGATGGCAGTACTGCCACCACAGATACAGAAGCCAATGTTCAATTTAACAATGTAAATGAGACGTTTAATCCTTATGGTGAATGATTATGCCTGTAAAAAAAGATTATTATACGATTGAACTGAAGTCAGGAAAGCTAAAAGCATCAATTGCTATACTTGTAGTTTTAGCAATTTGTATACTTGTACGTTTGACTCCACTGATTCATTACTACTGGGTGAATTTATTAACTGCTTTGGTAGTTTCAAATGGAATCAGTCTTTTTGTTATTGCAGGGCTGTTAATGGCTCTTCATATTGTAGATATAAAACGCTTTAAGGAAATGTTAAAGAAGGAGGATAAGAACAATGTCCACTGAGTCTTCTTCAAAAAATGCAAGTGTTGCTGTATTTCATATTGCCATCAATACAGGTGAAAATATTGCCAGAGCATTAAGACGTTTCTTAACTTCTGTGAAATATGCAAATGTGAAATATGGCGAAGCACATTATAGAAATTATTTAAAGGGCAACAAAGGTCATAAATTTAAATCTGAATCCGCTTTTGCTCATGTTGCGTATGATGTAAAAAAATCAGATGTCGAAAGAATTCCTGTTAGTGCCCGTGATAAGGAAATTATTGAATCCATGACACACAACATGAACATTGACTACTGCTTAATGAGGCGACCTGATGATCTTGAAGAACTTGTTAAGAAAGCTGTTACAGATGGCAATTCATTAACTGATTTTGAAAAGAAGATAGTAACTGCATTTACTATACGAGATGAAAATAATCAGATTGTCATGAATCCAGAAAGCCCAGATATGCCAGTTATCAATGATGCTGAATATATGTTGACGATATGTTCAATAGACCTTGCAAAATGGGAGGTCATTACCAGAGAACTGGAGGTGTTGTCACATCGACCGTCACTTATGAACAGGTTGAAAGATGCGAAGTTAATGAACATAGTTAGTCGTATCTTTAATAAAACCAAAGAACATACTCAGGAGCGTGAGACTGAATTTAGCTATGTGCAAAACCAAGTGCAGGAACAAACAAATACGAACGATTATAAAGACAGGGTAACAGTAAATCCGTTTGTGGATGAAGGGACACCTGAAGTTGTATTTGACGAGCCAAGAGATGCTGTAAGGAAAATATTATATTATTTTCTTCCAAAAGTTGCGTCCTATAATGATTTAAAAGAGGTCTTGAAGCAACTTGGCTTTAATATCCATGATAAGTATGAACTAAATAATGTATTCAAGTTCACAGCGGATGAAAGCCTAAAGGTTGAGCGAAGTGACGATATACCTGCTTTAGCAAATTATGATGTTTCATGGTTTCGTATGCCGAATACAAATGGAGATCAATTTATAGAGATTCCTAACAAGTATATTTCATGGAATGAAAAAGCAAAAGAAGATGGCAGTACTGCCACGATTGAACTTCCTATTAACGAAAAATTTGTTGTACTTACCAAAAGTCAATTGCGTAATGTGAATTCTGTTTATGACAGAAATGAGAAAATGCAAACTATAGATGAATTTAGAGAATGTTGGGAAGATAAAACAAAACAAGATGTATTTACAATTTCACTTCCTGATTCGGATTTGGAAATTGATTTTTCATCAATTGATGATATGAATGGAAATCCTTATACTTTAGAAAGTATCGAGTCTTTTATCAAAGATAATGAAAGAACAGATAATGCAGAAATTGTATATACTATTTTAAATACAGATGCTGAAAATCTTGGTGAACTGCAAGACAAAGTATTTAAAAAAGCAAATATTCATCTTGAACAGCAAACTGATGAGATGATTTCTGAAAAGCCAATATTGGAAACAATTCCTCCAGATATTTCAATGAAGAGATGTCTGGATTTTTTAGTTCCAAAGGTAAAGTCATACGAAGATCTAAAGGAGTGTTTGGAGTTGATAGGCTTCAGTATACGTGACAGTATGTTCAACGCTAATACATCTGTTGATGATTTCATGAACAATACGAAAAATATGCAGTTTAAAGTTATCAATATGGATAGTTGGAAGAGTACATCCAATCTAAAGGGGTTTGATGGATTGGATTATTCTTTGCAGTCAATTTTAGATCGTATTGAGGATAACAGCCGTAGTGAAAGTGTTTCAGTAGTGAAAGATTTATTGGATTGTCGTTCACTGGATGAAATTGATGTGATGGTAGATAGGGTCCTAGCTATGGCTCACGTAAAGGATGACATTCCTGTAGAAGAAAATAAAGATGTTCCAGACATGGAGTTTATCAACAGTTTAAATACAGACCAATTGAATCATTACATCAATCATTTTGCACAGGATGATAAATCATTAAAATATGCAAAAAAGAGATTGAAGAAAATGAATATCTCTAAACAGAAAACAACATCAATAGAAAATAGAAAACCGACAAGAGTCAGGGAGGATAGAACAGTATGAAGTCTATAGAACAACTTAAAGCCATTGACAATAAATATAATTTAGAAATTCAGCGATGCAATGAGGCGCTGTTTCGCTTTATGGATAAAAAGAATGGAAGATATACGCCAGAAGAAGTAATCGAAGAAGCAGGACAAGCTATTTTAAGGCTGAACAACGTTATTAATTCTATGAAATGTGACATGTTAGAAATAATTAATGAATATTCGAATTATCTTTTAGAACGATCAACTGCTTCAGGTGAATCCTTCGATCAGATTGAAAAAGATGCCAAAGAATTCATTAATGCAATGAATTTAAAGGAGAGCAAGCAGAATGAGTGATAAAGATAAGAACTCATCTGAAATGCCAAAAAAGAAAAACAGACAGAGCCTGAAAGTTACCATTAAAAAGAATAAATTCTGGATTAAAATTTTTACTGGTGGTTTTGTTTTTGTTGTTGTTATCCTTTGCTCGTGGACTGGATACAATGCATTCACCATCTTTCAAGCTCAGGGTGGTGACACTGTCGATAATGTTTTTAAAGCTATCAATTCCAGTTATAAAATATTGCCATATTGTAAACCTACTGTAGAGGGATCCCTTTTAGGCTTTGCATTATATGGAATGATTATAATTGGTGTTATTTACCATGATGCTTCCAAGAAGAATACTAAGGAAGGGCGAGAGTATGGCTCTTCAAGAAAAGGCGATGTTTTTGAAGAAGCATCGAAAAATGATGCCTTGGAGAACAAAGTTGAAGCAAAACGTGATGAGGATGCAAACATAATTCTAAGCAAGAACGTAAAAGTAGATATGGATACTTGGCATACTGGAATCAACGACAACATCTTTGTTGTCGGTGGTTCTGGAACTGGTAAAACACGTTATTTTGTAAAGCCGAATATTCTTCAGATGTATTGCAATTACGTTGTAATTGATCCTAAAGGCTCTGTTGCAGAAGAGTGTGGTAAAGCTTTTGAAAAGAACGGTTATAACGTAAGCTACCTGAATCTTGTAAAGATGGATAAATCTATGGGATACAACCCATTTGAATATTTTAAAAAGCCTGAAGATGTCCAAAGTTTCGTACAGAATCTAATATCTAATACGTCAGATAAAAATAAATCTGGAGGGGATGAGTTCTTTGTTAAAGCCGAAATGACTTGGCTTATGTCCATGATTTATTTGATTATGTCTGAATGCAGAGGGGATGAGAATCTATTTAGTTTCAATACGGTTCTTATGCTTCTTCAGCATTCTGATGCTAAAGAAGATGGAAATGATACATATGAATCGGATGTGGATAGGCTGTTTAAACAATTGCAGAGTGAACATAGAGCTGAAACGCATGGGGCTATTACCTACACGTATAGAGATCTGGCTATTTTGAATTATCAGATTTATAAGCTTGGAGCTGGTAAGACAGCAAAATCTATTTTGATTTCAATTGGTGTTCGATTGTCTATCTTTGCTTCACCAGAATTAAAAAGAATTCTTCAAAAGGATGAACTACATCTGGAAAGATTAGGTCAGCCAATGATAACTTCAGCTGATGAGAATGATTGTAAAAATTTATCACTTGATATTGATCGAGATGTTTACGAAAGATTTACAAAAGGGAGAACGGATAAGCCTTCGTATGAGGATTTGCCAAAGAATAGATTAAGAAAATCTATTTTGTTTATTGTTATTAATGATTCAGATGATGTTTTTAATTTCATGGCATCTATCATCCTTCAGCAGTTGTATACACAGCTTTATTATATTGCGGACGCTCGTGCGGACCATAAATTGCCAATTCACGTAAGAATCATTAATGATGAGTTTGCCAACTGTGGAAAGCAGCCAGATTTTAACCGTAAAATCAGTACAATGCGTTCACGTGAAATCAGTACGGCTGTTATTGTACAAGGTATTTCACAGATTAAATCCAAGTCGTTGTATGGCGATGACTGGGAGGCAATTTTTGAAAACTGCTCTATAACTTTATTCTTAGGATCTAAAGGTCCAACAACGCAAAAGGTTATTTCTGAACTGGCAGGAAAAGAAACAGTGACTCACGTTACACATTCCACTAGCAAAGGAACCAGCTCATCCTACACAGTTGGTGAACAGTTGATTGCCAGCGATGTGTACTCTATTGGTGATATTGCAATGCTGGATAATCGTAAATGCTTGATTCATATTCAAGGTCAGCATATCTATGAGGACTGGAAATATGATGTTAAGGACCATCCAAGAGTGGATGAAACATGTGATGCACATGATAAAGAAATTGCTAAACAGAACTTCTTTGATATTGATGTTTTCCTAGAAAAAGTACGTCAATTAGAGAAATTACGTGAAGAATCACGAAATAAATATATTGAGGAAAATCAAACAGAGTCGGAAAGTAAAATGGATGGATACAGACGTGGTGAATACTCAGGGAAGACTGATTTACTGATAAGCAATGATGCTGTATATCAGACTCAGAATGATTTGGAATTTGTTGAAGAAACTATACAGGATGAAGAAAGATACGATGTGGATGGGTTTCTACCAAAATCGGATATAAGTAATTTTTAATATTGAATACTTTGGTAATTAGATGGCAGTACTGCCATCTTTTTATATATTAGAAAGAAGAGGTAAAAAAATGAATTATTTGCAACAAGGTTTTAGTATTATTTCAAAGGGTTTAATTGCTTTTGGAGGCGTTTGGACTGTTTGGGGTATTGTTGTTATGGCTGGTGGATTGAATGACCATAACGGGCAAGACATCAAGCAAGGCGTATTGCGTGCTGTAGGTGGAGCTTTGATTATTGCTGCGGCTGCATGGTTAACAACAATTGATGTAAACTTTGGCTAGAACAACAAAGGAGGCAAAACTGCCTCCTTTGTTTCTTTGGAGGATGAAAATGACGGAATTTCAAAGTAGATTACATGATTTAGATTCATGTATAGAAAACGCTAAAAAAGAAAGATTAAATCTTATGATTGATAAAAATTATGAACCGTTAAACGCTAGTTTGTTGAACACACTCTTTCTAAATGAAAAACTTTATATTGCTTCTAAAGATTTATTGAATGTTTTAGAAGATATACAGATATCTCTGCGTTCTATAAACAAACTTGTTGATGATGCATCTTTAAAGGGGTATGAAGCTTCTTTTAAAGAAAATAACATGATTATAGAAAATTCAATTGGCCGTCAAAAGGCTATTTTAAATAAATACATAATTGATATGCAATTGATGCTGTCTCGAAAGGAGGGTGATTAGAGTGCTCGACAGTTTTTTTAAAGGTCTTGCAGCTACGATTGGTGATATTTTTGCAAATTATTTTGTGAGTCTGAATGATGTGATGGCATTAGCACAATCCGCACCATCTGACAAAATTGATGGGTTTCCATCTTTGGCATTATGGAAGGCATCTGAAGGATTATCCAGTTCAATTGGAACAGGGGTTGCTTCAGTAGTTATATCTTTGTTTCTTTTCTTTGAACTGGCTGCTATATTCAACCGAACGGATACAAAAGGGTTGGATGGTATCTATTGGATCTTGATGGCATTTTTGAAAGTAGCTGTTGCAATTACAATTGCAAAAAACATGAGTGTAATCATTGGAATGTGTTTCCAGATTTCAAGTGAAGTCATAAAAGGAATGCAACATACTTCGTATTTTAAATTGCTTAAATTTAATACAAAAGATATATCACAGGAGCTGGTCACTTATTATAAGGAGAAAGAAGCAGGAACTATCCTTGGTGGATATATTGTTGCTCAACTTGTAGGTGTTATAAACAATGCTTCCATTGTTATTGTCAAGCTGGTGTGCCAGATACGTTTTATTGAGATATATGTTTTTACGGCTGTTGCACCATTACCGTTCTGTACATTCTGCAACAATGAATTTAAACATATTGGTATTGCATTTATTAAAAGATTATTGGCTCTGGCATTACAAGGAGTCTTTATCTGCATTGTTTGTATTTTTTATGTACAGATTGTCAATGCATCGGTTGGAGATGCGTTGAAAAATGTTTCGAGTAATCCAACTGGAGCAATGTTCACAATGATGGGATACTCGATTTTATTGCTTATTGCAGTCTTCCAGACTGGAGGATGGAGTAAATCATTGCTTCAGGTTAATTAATTTTGGTATTAACGGTTTGTCATACACGTTAATATAGTTTCTTGCACACACATCGGAGAAACTTCATAGCAGTTAGAACAAAAATCGGGAGGTAGGTTATGGCAGCACCACATGTATATTTTTCAAGACAAATGTTAAAAGCTAAGTATAAAGATCCAAAAACAAATGAGTATCGTGATTATGAACACAGCAGAGCAACTGGTAAAGATGGTAAGCCTTTATTGATGTATCGTATTTTACTGCCCTCTGCAAATCACAGAAATTTCCAGTTCGAAAAAGATGTGAATGGAATTGATATTAACTCTAGAAAAGCCTATATTCAGGTTCCAAGAGATGCCGTTCATGATACAAAAATTGCCCAGAAAAAGGTAATGTATATGGATTGTGAAACATCTACATGGACAGTCTATTTTGAAAGCCAGCGTCTAAGAGATGCGGATGGACATCCAATTTTCACGCCTGACGGTAAGAATCAGTTTGATAAGCCGGTTCCTGTTAAGTTAAACAGAAAACAAATGGCGGAAATCTTTGATACGAAGCTTATACGTGAAAAGAAAAAAGTAGTAACAGTCGAAAAAGATGTGAAAAAGACTACCCAAAAAGAATTATCAAAAGAAATCAACAAAAATGTAGAACATAAGCCAAAAAAATCTGATCCAGATTTAGAACGCTAGATATTCTTGAAAGTTAAGATGTGTGCCTTAACGAAAGAAGGTGGCAGTACTGCCATCTTCTTATTCGTGTGCCGGGCATGGCATAAGTTCAGTTGGAGATAAACCAACCACAGGTAGTTACCGCCAAGTGTAGTGGACCACAAGCCGTTGACAGTGATGTCATGGGTGAAGGAAGTGGTGCAACAATTCTTTTGAGCGTACGTACAGAAACTTGATTAGGCTAAATGGTGGATGAGATTGCGAATCAAGTCGAAGTCCAAAAGGTAAACGTAAAACCAAGACAGTAAATCAAGACGTTGTGAAAGAAAAAGGACTCATTTACATTTTACACTATATGTGGTATATTACAGATGTAGATAGAGGTTCTATCTAAATGTTATTATCTTTGTCATCCTCTTTATTAGGGTTCTGACCGATTGTCCTAAGTCAGCAACAAGTCGCTTTGTAAAAAGTAGAGGTAGAAAAAAACTAACGGCAGCTTATTAGGGTTCTGACCGATTGTCCTAAGTCAGCAACAAGTCGCTTTGTAAAAAGTAGAGGTAGAAAAAAACTAACGGCAGCTGAGGATGGCATATATTAGCATCTTATATAGATGCTTTTTTTTAGTATTGGAGATATTATGGCTACAAGATTTTTAAGAATAAATGACGATTTTAGAGATTCTTTAGAAGAAACATTAGATAGAAATAATTGTTCTGGAAAAGTGAGACCATATTATTGTGGAATTCCTTATGAAGATAAGATTATTCTTGTGCCATTACGTAGTAGATGCCCTAGAAGTTATTCGATTCCTATTTATAATACAGGTGGCAGAGCAAGACCAGGCCTTGATTTTTGCAAAATGATAATAATAGATAGAAGCGAATTAAGTCAAAATACTTCAAGTGTAACAGTTAACGGTAACATCGTTGATGATTTGAACAGAAAGCAAAATCAAATACTTGCAATGGTTCGGCAAACGGTCAGAGATTATAAAGCTATGAAACAAAAAGTCGAAAAAAATATGGACTTATCTTCTGATGAAAAATTCTTGAAAATGCGTTCAACTTTGAGGAATTGGGAAAACATTATTATATATTGGTATGTTTAAAAAAGCGCCTACGAAAAATCGTAGACGTTTTTTATTTAAGTTTATTTAACTAAATGACATTGTATTTATACTTATTCTTATAAATGAAAGGAGGGTATCATGGAATCTTCCTATGTACCTAAAGATATAACGACCTATGAAGAGAAAATTCTTTTAGGTCTTTCAGTTAGACAATTATTTTGGTCTTTTATTGCAATGGTAGTGGGATTATCTTTTTATTTAATCTCATATATGCTTATACATCTTCCACAGGATCTTTGTATTTATGTAACTATTGCTTTATGTTTTGGAATATTTGCGATGGGATGGGCAAAATGGCAGAACTCTAGACCTTATCAGGAAAAGTTGGCAGCCATACATCGCTTTTGTACAGTTAAACAAAGAGTGATTTTTTCAAATGAACTCTATTATTTTACAAAGAAAGGATTTAAAGATGTTTCTAAGAAATCAAGAAAAGACAAACAAATCAACAAACAATTCTGCCGAGAATACAGAAAGTAAAAGAGATGCAAAAAAGAGAATCAAGCGTGCTCGTATCGCACAGAATGTAATTCGCTATAAAGAAATGTTAGAGAATGGAATTTGCTGTATGGATGATGATCTTTATTCTCGTGCAGTGAAATTTACAGATATAAACTATCAAATTGCTCCAAACGAAATGAAGGAACAGATTATTGGCATGTATTCTGATTTTCTTCAGTCTTTGGGAAATGATATAGATGTTTCTCTAGTTATCAATAATCGCTTATTGAACAGAGAAGAATTTGAAAAAAACATTATTATGCCACATAGGGCAGATGGATTAGACATAATCCGTGCAGAACTGAACCAACGTGTTCGTGATAACATGGAATTAGGGAACAATTCTATTGTTTCAGACAAGATTTTTACTTTCACTTGCAAAGAAAGAAACTATCAAGAAGCTAAAAAAACATTAGATCTTCTTGCTGAAAACTTCTGCGATCAGCTCTCAAATCTTGGGTGTGAAGCTGAAGTGATGTCTGGACAGGAAAGACTCGAAACTTTAGCTTCTATTACATTTCCATCTCGTCATTTTGATTTTAAATACAGTGATCTAAATATTGGAAATTCAACGAAAGATTATATTACGCCATATTCATTTAATTTTAAAAAAGATTACTTTACGATGGGTGAAAGATATTGCTGTGCAATGGTAATTCAAAACTATCCTACTTGGTTAAAGGATGATTTGATTTATGAACTGTCAAAGATTGAAAGTAATATAGTAATGACATTTCATATGCAGTTGCAGTCTAAAGAGGACTCAATTGCCTTAATCAACAGAACATACGAAAAGGTAGATATGCAGATTCAGGCAGAAAACGAAAAGAATCTAGCTCGTGCTAACTTTTCAGGAACCCTTCCACCAAATCTACGTTCTCAAAGCGAAGCTGTTAATACTTGGCGTAAACTCGTTGAAGACAATGACCAAAGGGTTTTTAATTGTCAATTTTTAGTATTGGTTAATGCTAAGTCAATGGATGAAATGAACAATGTCATCAACCTTGTGGAACGTACAGGTAAAAGATTGACTTGTGATTTTATTAAAATGGATTATGAGCAGGAAATTGGTTTTAATTGTGCTTTGCCTTTGGGCTTGCCAAAAGAGGGACTGTCACGCCCTTTGTTGACCAATAATTGTGCATATATCATGCCGTTTACATCTCAGGAATTATTGCATGAAGATCAGCCGATTTTCTATGGTATCAACAAGACTACAGGAAATATGATTTTATGTAATCGTAAAGGTCTGGCAAACCGTAATGCGTTTATTATGGCTCCAACTGGGATGGGTAAATCATTTATTGCCAAAAAGGAAATTACACCGTTGTTCTTAGGTGATCCAAATGCAAATATTATTATTATTGATCCACAAGGGGAGTATAAGAAGCTAGTAGATGGTTTAAATAAATATTCAAACAGAACAGATTGTCAGATTCTTCAAGTGGATACGAACTCAAGGTTACATTTCAATCCTTTTGATGGAGATATATCAAGAGCAGACTTCTTATCACGTAAAGCAGAAATAGCAATTGTAATGATGGCTGAAATGATTGGTGTGAATGGATATTTAACTGGGGAACAAAAGTCAATTGTAGACCAGATTGTACATTCCATGTTTTTGGATTACGAAGCAAAATTAACAACAGATCCAAGAAATGCTCACATGCCTACTTTAAAAACATTCCATGAATATTTAGGGAATTATCAAGGGGATGTTGCTCATCAAATGTATGAAGGATTATGGACTTACGTTGAAGGTACTTATGATTTATTTGCACATGAATCAAATGTTAATATTAATAGTCGAATGGTGGTGTTTGATATTCATGATATGTCAGAATCTATTAAGTCGCTTGGGAACAAAATCATCTTGGAAACTATTAAAGAACAGATGCTTAAAAATTATGAGCAAGGAAAAGATACTTGGGTCTATATAGATGAAATCTATCGTTTGCTTGATAATGAATATTCCGAAAACTTCTTGTATGAGTTCTGGAAATGGGTGCGTAAATTTGGTGGTGCATGTACTGGTATCACACAAAATGTTACTGACCTTTTACGTTCTGATAAGACAAGTACAATGCTTGCAAACTCAGATTTCTTTATTATGCTACGTCAGGAAAAATTAGACTTAGTTCAGTTAAAAGGATTATTAAATTTATCTGATGAGCAATGTAGATATGTTCAGAATGCTCCTAGAGGTTCTGGCTTGATTCGTTACGGTAAGACCATTGTTCCATTTACAGATAAGTTCCCTAAGAATACGATTTGTTATGAAATGTGGAATACTGACCCAGAAGACATGAAGAAATTGGAGGAAAAAAGAATTCGTAAGCTTCAGGAAGAATCTTTGCGTTTACAAAAAGAACAGCGTGAAAAGGATGAAAATGAAACAAAAATGCGTGAGGTAATGATGCCTGCATATGCTCCAAAAAAGGATGATGGGCAGAATTTAAATGAACTTGATTCAGTGTCGACTGATATCAATAATCATAAAGTGTTAAATGAGCAAACTATGGATCGTGAAAGATTATGTGATGTTTCATCTTCTAATGGTTCATCGGATTCATCAAAATCCACAGGTTTTCAATTTAATCCAGAGGATTATTAAAAGGATGGCAGTACTGCCATCTAGGAGGTCAATATGTTTAGTTTAAAAAAAATGACAGTTTTATGTTGGGATGATGAGTCTTCGATTAGCTCTCTTTCTTTGGAATCTCAGATATTTAATTTTAAAGATTATTTTTCTAGTCGTATTTGGAATGAAGATGAATTTCGAAGCGTCTTTGATGAGATTGATCCATCAACAGGGAAATGCCAAGGGGAACTATTAATTGGTGGTGCAGTCATTCGTGTTTACGGTGATTTCCATGTGACAAAAGAAAATCGTTATTATATGGAATCGGCGAATGTAGAGTGTTTATCAAATCCAGTGCCCTTGAATAAGGATGGCAGTACTGCCACTTCATCAAATGATGATACTGAAGTACAGAATCAGAATGGGGAGCATGTTTCTTCAAATGATTCATCTTCAGAATACTCAAATGCCAATTCTGAAGACTCTAATACTCATTCAGAGCAGGAGAATACGGATACGGATGTAGATTGTAGCAAAAATACAGTAACGTATAAGGATCCCCGAACACAGGATTTGGTCTTATTATTGATGAACAATCTTGATGTCATCAAAAAGGTTCCTGATGGAAATTTTGAGGTGCATGCTAAAGAGGATTTCTACAAGGATACAGAAAAAAAATATCCATATATCTATAGAGAAAACAACAACTATAAGATTCTTATAAATGAGAGTATGACGTTAGGGTGTCGTTCAGAACTTGGTGCAAAATTACTTGTCGCATTATATAACGATAGAGATGCTAAGAAATTTATAGATTCTGATTTAGATAATGGTTATGTAGATGGTATATATCAAGATTTAAATAACGCATCCGAAGTAAAGGATGCAAATGTCGATAAATCTTTACAGGCATTACATCATATGAAGTTGGATTTAGAAAATACTACGAGTACAATGCGTACTAATGTTTAGAGTTGGAGGTGACAGTTGTGAAAAATGATAAAGCAGAAATTGTGAAGCAGCAACTTGCAGAACGTTTTATTCATTGCTTAGATGACAAAAAGGAAGAGTGGAGCAAAAACTGGAAAATTGGAAACGGTGCCTGCAACGGCATCAGTAATCGTAAGTATGCCGGATTAAACCGTTTTCTTCTTACTTTTTACAGTCAGGAAGAAAAATATGAAGGGAACCGCTTCTACACATTTAATCAGATAAAAGAAAAAGGATATCATCTTGAAAATGCAAAAGGAAAAGGAATTCCTATTATTTATCCGATGTTTAACTATTTCAAAGATGGTGCGGCAGATTATTCGGATAGAAAACTCGTTGGAGTATCAAAAAAATCAGAAATGATACGGTCTGGCGAAGCTACAGAAAGTAATTTTAAATGGGCTTACGCTAGTGTAAAATACGTGTTTAGCGAGGACTTAGTAAAAGAAATTGAAAAGGATCCTCAACAACATATCTACTCTAATGATGAGAAGTTTGAATTTTTAAAAGGTTTTATGAAGGAGACGGGTGTTGAGCTTTATCAATCTAAAATAAATGTGCGATGTTATTACGATATCAATAAGCATAGAATTGTTTTACCACCAGATAATCACTTCTTTAATAAAGAAGCATTATTATCTACCTTGGCTCATGAAATTGCTCATAGTACTTCCAAAGGTCTAGAAAGAGAAGTAACTGGTGAATTTGGAAGCGAGGAGTATGCAAAAGAAGAATTGCGTGCGGAAATTGCTTCTGCTTATATTTGTGCTGAGTTAGGTATAGACACAAGCATGAACGAAAATAACAATGTCGCATATATCCAAAGCTGGTCTACCGCAATAAAGGATAACTATAAATATCTGGAAGATGCTGTTAAAGATGCAGATAAAATTTGTAATTATGTTATAGAAAAGGGAGAGGTCTATCAAAATAAATTGTTGAATAAGCAATTGCAGAAGGAATACCAGACCCCGACAAAAGAACATAAAGAAAAGGAATCTGAAAGGGACTTATGAACTTTCTTGAAGATGCGGATTTTAAACATTATTTCAAAATGTTCGTGATAGGAATATCAATTTTTGGGATACTTTGTTTTCTTTTTCTTTTTGTTTTCAGAGATAATCATGGAATAACATTAAAAAAAGATACGGTTGAATACGGAAATCCTGTGCGTGTTGTTGATCTGATTGAAACGGTTGCGGGAAATCCTGTTGAGAAAAGTGACAAGATCAGCTCAAATACGATTTCAGTGAATGGCTATGAAATTACATTTGACGAAATTGATGTGTTTAAACTTGGCAGTCAGACAATTACAGGTAAATACACAGATGGATCAATTCCTAAGCAGATGATAGAAATACATGTGGTGGATACTAAAAAGCCAGTCATTAAAATCAATAAGGATATCGATCAAAACATGGAGTTAAAAGATGTACGGAAATTAAAAGTAGATTCATACTATTCGGTTTCAGATAATCAAACTCCTGACAGTAAGATAAAAATCAGGAAGTATATCAAGGAAGAAAAATATTCTTATGGGGATACAGTACATCTGATTATTGAAGCGAAAGATAAAAGTGGAAATATATCAAAGAAGTCAGTGCCTATATGTATAAATGCTAAAAAAGAGAAGAAGGAAATTCATGAGGAGAAGAAAGATGAATCAGAGGAATCTAAAAATGTTGAATCTTCTCAAAATGAAAGCCAGCCAACGCAGAATCCTCAAACACAGAACACATCTTCACAAAACAGTCAGAGTTATCAAGTACCACAGCAATCTGTTCAACAGGCTCCACAGCAAACTCAGACTGTTCCAGTTCAACCTACACGTCCTAAGCCTTCAAATAAACAGTATTTGTTTTCTCAAGGCTATGATATGTCAAGTGCTCCAAGTGCTTGTCAGAGTGATTTGCTGTCTTCTGGATATACTGGTTCATGTACGCCAATTCAGGATAGTGATGGCATTTATTTAGGTATGCAATTAATTTTTAACTAAGGTGGCAGTACTGCCATCTTTTTGTTTTAAGGAGGCTCATTTTGGTTAATGTAAATAAACAACAAATTATCAATGCAGGAAAGATTGCATTACGAGAAACTATCAAAGCGACTTCCTATTCTTCAGCTGTAGCAGTCGATGTAGGAGGGAGAACATTAGATTCTGGTAAACACCTGTTATCTAATTCTGTGTATGCAACACATGATGTGTCTCGTGGAACACTTTCTACAGTTGCTACACAGATCAATCGCTATACGCCTGATGTCTATGATGTTGGAGGGTATGGCAAACATGATTTAACTTCAGACGCAGGGATGTTTCTTGCAGGAAATTCCGCAATGATTGCTCAAAATGCAGTACGAATGACTAGAGGCGTTGCAAGTCCGATTATAAAAATTGGATCAAAGATTGTCTATAATGACAAACGCATGGAGCATATCAAAGAAAAGTCTAAGTCATTTGAAAATGTACAGTTACATAATGTTAAACCTGCTCAAATGAACTATACAGATATCATATCTGGAAAGTCACGAAAAGATGCTATTCTTTATAGACATAATTTAGCTCAAAATCGTTATGTTCCAAATCAGATGGCAGGTTCTTCGGTTATGGATAGAAAAGATGCTGTTGTAACCAAATTTAAATCCAATGCTTATGATCGAACTATATCTAGACAAGCTCATGTTCAAACCTATAGCAACTATTTAAAACGTAAAAGATTTTCTTTGAGTAGATCAACACAGATGACAATCCGTAATCAGTCTCGTAAATTAACAAATGCAATGATAAGGGGTAATGACGCTGACTCAACCACAAATAAAACAATGTGGTATGCAAACAAGGCTCTTCGTGGAACGTCAAGATCTATAGGAAAAGTATGGCAGGAAAGAAGAAGCATCTATCGGATTGCATCAAGTGTTCGTCATCCTATTCGTACCTTGAAGAATATTGGGAAAGCAATCATTAATTCTTTGTCTGCTGTTTTTACAGCAATAGCAACCGTTCCTGTTATAGCATCAGTTCTTGTTTGTTTGATTCCTATTTTACTTCTGTTTATGTGTCTCTTTATTGTTATTTCCAGTGTGTTAGGGTTTATTTCATCTCAGAGCTATACATTTACAGAAATCAAAATGTGTGATGTTGGTAACTCAACAAAATCTATGGCAAATGAAACAGCTGTTACAAGTACAACGTCACCTCAATATAAATTACTATTTGAAAATAAATATGGACAAGTCCAACACGATGAATGGGGACTAGCCTATATTGAAGATGGTGGTTATAAATGGTATTGCAATGCTATGGCAACATATTATACAAATACAATAGGTGAAAAGTTTCGTATAACTTTAGACTCAGGTGAACAGATTTATATGATTATTTGCGATATCAAAGCGGATGAACATACTCATCAAGGAAACAATGATAGTAGTCATGCATGCTTATCGCAGGATGAATCAATGGTTGAATTCTATGGAGATATAAACCATACTACCAAGCCAAAACTTAGTGCTGCGGGATTCTCACAAAGTTTGAACCATAATTTAGATGATAACCATAAATGGAAAGGCAAGATCACAAAAGTAGAAAGAGCCATGAAACAAGGAAGTGGGGATTTAACTGGATCTCCAGATTTTTCTAACACGGATGCATGGATCACTAAAAATCCATACGCAAGAAGTCATTTGTATGGTCAGTGTACATGGTTTGCATGGGGACGCTTTTATGAAATTTATGGATATGACCCAGGTTTCTCTGGAAACGGCTATCAATGCGTTAGTGAATTATTAAATGCACATGGTGATAAATTTAAATATTCTAAAGATCCTATGGCGGGAGCTGTAGGCTCAAGTGATAAGGCACATAACCATGTTTGGATCGTAGTGGCTGTAAACGGAGATCAGATTACTATTCAAGAAGGAAATCTGGATGGTGTCACAAATGATTATGCTGTTGCTATTACAGACTGGCACACAGCTACATACTCAAGTTCACAGTTGCGTGCTTACTATGGAAATGTATCGTATGCTGTACCCATTTAATAAAAGATAAGGTGATATTATGATGAAAAGAGCTAAATGTTTATTTTTTATATTTTTTTGTATTCTCTTTATGACTGCCTGTCAGAAGAAGGAACCTGTAGAATTAAAGCCTTTTGAAAATATTAAAATCAAAGAGACTGGTTGGAATGGTTCTGGAAAAATTGAAGTAACGAGTCATAAAATAAACTACACAGGAAATGATGAAAGTATTAAAAAATTGATTCATTCACTACAGTATACAGCTAAAAACAATAAGGAACTTAAAAATGGTGATAAAGTAACTGTTAAATTGGTATATGACAGTGATTTATTCAAATTGGCAAATGTAAAATTCAATAAAACGGAATATACATATAAAGTACATAGTCTTCAAGATGACACTCGTATTGTAAAAACAATTACTAATGAAAAGAAAGATCCAGTAACTGGCGAGAACGTGGATGTTGCAGAGCAAATCATAACTGTAGATGGAATAGAAATTCCTGCTAGTTGGAATTTATCTGATGAAGAGATTCAGGAATATGTATCCTATATGAAAGGGACAGAAAACAGTGAGAATGTTCCAGAGGAAAAAGGGGTGGATGTGATATGGTCACAAGGGGAATCGGACGTGAAGACAAATCGTAAGAATTCCAAGTACTATACAAAGGATTATAACAATAATGATGTCGAATGTTATCAGGCTGCTTATAGTTATGGTCAAACATCATCTCAACAGTTTAAAATCAAGCCTGTATTTCAGGATGATAAATCTATTGGCTATGAATGCATCTTTAAGGAGAATTCATGATGGAAGAGAATATAAAGAAAATATTAGATCAGATTCAACAACATATTATAAATTGTGCATTCAAAGATAAAAGTTTTTTCATAAGAAACATAAAAGTTATGAAATTCAACACAGAACTCGAATGGTTCAATTGCGCTTTGATTGCTATGGATTGTAGACCTTCAAATAGATTTATTGTAAACACTTTGCAGAGATGGGATTATATACTAGGTACAGATGATGAAAATAAACCCTTCTTAAATGCTAAACCTGTAAAATTGTTAAAGCCTGTATATGAGAAAGATAATAATACTTTTTATTTCGACTTAATTGATACATATTATTTAGATGAATTAGAGATTTCTAAACATAAAAAGGTGAAATATACACGTAAATCTTCGATTGAAAGAGTGATTGATAAAAAGAAAAATTATGCAGAATTTGAACGTATTTTAAAAAATGGATGGCAGGATATATTTATTGAGTCTTATTTAAAGATGTTTGACTTCTATCATTTTTCAGACAAGGCTAAGCAAATGTTTTATAAGGATCTAATACTATTTGTTTTTGGAGAAGAACTCAAGATTAAGACTCCGCATGAATTTTCTTCTATAAAGTTTAAAGATGAGGAGAAAATTACTGTTTATAGGCATTTGCATGAATTGATTTCTTGTTTTCATATTGCATTTCAGTCTTATCTAGATGAGCTGGAAGCTTTGCAAAAGGAAATTGGCGATTTATCTGTTGAGCAGCCTCGCCTTAGATCAGAAACTCATGACTTGATGGAAAAATTGTCAAAAGGTATTTCTATTAAAGAAGAAGAAAAAAGTCAGGCTGAGCCAACGGAGTCAAAATAAAAGCTATTAGGAAATGGATGTGATTTAAATGAAGCTAAGTATGGAAAAAGAATATCTTGTACAAAATGCGGATGTAAATGAACTGGATTTTTTTAAGCAGGATTTAAAAAATCTTAATTATGAAGATTATTGTGACTTTATAGCTGATTTTATTAATGACACTAAATTGTTATTTATGAATTGCAATAACATCCAGTTTAAAAATATAATGAATGACTACAATGTAGATGAAAATTTATTTGATATTTAGAAAAGATGGCAGTACTGCCATCTTTTAATTTGGAGGGTTATTATGAATGAATATAACAATATAAAAAATAGATTTGATACAGATCGAGTCATACGTCAAACTGTCACCCCATCATCTTTATCGGTTATAGAAGCTCAGCAAAATTATGATAACAATTTAAAACGCAGTATTGTTCGTAACTTTGTAAAGGATCTTGAATCTCTAGGATGGGATATAAGAGAGGACTCAAATGGGTCAATTATGATTGAAACTGAATATGACAAAGAATATTATTCTTCCTATTCAGATGCCTTTGATGTATATAAAGATACAATTGTAGACGATGTGTATCAGGGAATCCTTGATAAAGAAGGATATTATAATTTCTACCTTGGGAAAGAACAGATAAGATATCTTGGTCTTGAAAAAGAATATGAAAAGCAGATGGAGCATGCGGTTGAAGGCGTAAATCATAATCTGGAAGATATTGATGACAGTGTGAATGATATATTATTAAGTACTGATGACGAGTCTAAAGATGTTGAAAGTGTGAATTCTACCGAAGAAATTTCAGAGGATACACAAGCTATTCAAAATACTATGGAGGATGGCAGTACTGCCACCAAACCAATTGAAGAAGCACAGGCTGAAAATGGTAATAATGAGCAGGAGCAAGAATCTGATGATAGGGTGGAAAAGAATGATAGCAGTCAGAAGCAAAGTAAAAAATCCAAGTCTCATGATTTAAATGAGATTGCAAGACAAATCGATTTGCAAATGAAGATTGATGACGTTGCAATACTATGTGGTTTGAATCTTGAAAAGAATGGTCGCTATTCATTGCGTGATCGAGATCATGATTCACTTGTTCTTGATTTAAAACGTAACTTTTTCTTTTGGAACAGTCAAGGGAAAAGGGGCGGATGCGTAAGCCTGTATAGGGAAATAATGAATGTGGGTTTTAAAGAAGCTGTATTAAAGTTGATGCCAAATATTGATTTGGATAAGGAATTTGTCGAGGCAGTCAGAGAAAAGCCTACAGAATTATCTGACCAAGATAGGCACCATGATTTATATAATCAGTTAAAGGAATTAAATTATAATTCTGAAGAAAATAAATCTATGAGGCAATCAATTGCATATCTTACAAAAACAAGAGGTCTAGACAGAGATATTATCAATAAAATGATTAGTGAAAATATGATTTATCAGATTTCAGATAGCTATGGTCCAAAGGTTGCGTTTGTTGGCCGTAAAGATAATAAGTATATTTCATCTATATGTCAGCGTTCAGTTTCTCCTAAAATCAAATTTAAAGGAGATTTTAAAAATTGTAATTACAAAGTTGGGTGGTTTTATGATCCAGAGACTAAAGGCCAATTTGGGAAAAAGGGAAATGCTGATAAGCCACTTCTAGTATTTGAAGCAAACATTGATATGATTTCCTACATGTCTTTGCTAAAAGAGTGTGGCGTAGATTATACACAGTTTGCATATCTGTCATGTAGTTCGATTAATCATGATATATGCATACCTGAAACATGTAAAGAATATGGCTATAATACAGTTCGTATATTATTTGACAATGACTATGAAGGAAAGGAAAACTGGGGGCAGAACAAAGCTAAGGAGATTTCAAGTAAATTATCTAAAACTGGCATAGATGCTAAACCTATTATTCCTGATATTCCATCCTGCAAAGACTGGAATGATATTATTGTTGGATACAGGGATAATACGATTTCTTTAGAAACCATAAAAGGACAGGTGCTAAAAGATATAACCGATTTAGTTAAATCTGTTCCTCAAACAAAAGAAGTTCCTTCAACCAATATGCAATTAAATGAAAACGATTCATTAATAAAATCTATTTCATTTTTAGAAAATAAAGGAATTGATATAGGTATTATGAGCTGTCTTTCAAAAACAAATAAGGAAATGTTTATTGATGACAAGGCTAAAACTTTTATTCAAACTAGAACAGATTTGGTTCCATCATGCGAAAAACAATTACTGGTATTTGAATCCAATATGGATATGCTTTCATATATGTCTCTACTGAAGGAAACTGGCAGGGATTTAGCTAAATATGCATTTATTTCTGACGGAAATCTTAATGAATCAAAAATTAATGGTATCAAGTCCATCAATGATAAATATCAGTTTAAAGGAGTTGCCTATATGCCTAGCAAGGACAGAAATGAAAGTGGCAGCCTATCCGCAATGCATATTGTATCTTGTTTAGATTCATTTAATAACAATGGGATAGATGTAAGATATGTTAGTCCTGCTCATGCAAGTAGTTGGAATGAAAGATTGAATCAGTATAAAGAAGAAAAAAATAAGGTTCAGAGTCAAAATAAAAGTGTTGATAAATCACAAAACAAAAGCATTTTGCAAAAAATGCGAGAAATGTCTGGAAAAACAGTTTCTATTGATGAAATGAATCGTTCAGCAGGACATGAAAAAGAAATGAATAGATCACGATGATAAAGGTGGCAGTACTGCCATCTTTATTTCTTGGAGGTATAAATGAAAGTTATTATTGCAGAAAAGCCGAACTTAGGTAGGACGATTGCAAGTGCTCTTGGAGTTTATGATAAATATGATGGATATTTATCAAACGGAGAAATTGCGGTCACATATGCTTTTGGGCATTTACTTGAACTGAAAGATATGGATGCATACTTTGGACATAAAGTTCCTTGGGGGGAGAATCTTCCTTTTTATCCTGATCCATTTGAATTTGATTTAAAGAAGAATGTAAAAAAGCAATTCGATATAATATGTAATCTGATAAATAGTTCTGAAACAGATGAAATCATTTGTGCAGGAGATGCAGATCGTGAAGGTGAGGTTATTGTTCGGCTTATCTTGAGTGCGGGATTAAAATCCTATAAGAAGATCACTCGTTTATGGTTGCCAGATCAGACTCCTCAAACAATCATTAAGCAAATGAAGGAGAGAAAGCTAGATTCTGAATATGATAATTTGTATTATGAAGGGCTTGCCAGAACATACATAGACTGGATTCTTGGAATTAATTTAACAAGATCTATTTCATCCATTGCGAATCAAACGATGTCGATTGGACGTGTTATTTGTCCTATAGTCATCGCTATATATGAGAGGGACAAGTCTATAGATGGGTTTGTTCCTCAAAAGTATTATTCATTGATTTCAAATGTAGATGGTGTTGAACTTGTTTCAAAATTGAAATTTGGCATAAATGAAAGATCCAATGCTTTATCAGTTTGTGATGATTATAATACATCTGGAGGGAATGTTGTGGATGTTTCTTCTAAAGATACTGTCAAGAACAGTCCTCGTCTTTTTTCTTTAAGCAAGTTACAGGGATATTGTGGAAAGAAGTTTAAACTAAAGCCTGCCGAGACATTATCAATTGTTCAAAGCCTATATGAGATGGGCCTTGTAACATATCCTAGAACAAATACAGAGTTTTTAAGTGAAAATGAGAAAGACAAAGTGAAGAATCTAATTCAAATTCATGATAGGAATGGAGAATTGATTTATAAAGATACTAAACGTGTTTTTGATGATTCTAAGATTGAATCTCACTCCGCATTATCTCCAACAGAAAAGATTGCAGATATTTCTTCTTTGTCAGAGAAAGAAGAAAATGTTTATACAACAATATACAATCGCTTTTTCTCAGTGTTCACAAAGGAAGAATGTGTTGTTACTGAATCTGTGATTGATATACAAGTAGGAAGATATAAACCTGAGTCAATTCAGTTAAAAGGAAAAATGTTTAAGTCACTAGGGTGGATGAAATATGAAATGGATGATGCCAAGAATGTTAGTTTGCCAGATTTAAAGATAGGTGAACAAATTCCTGTGGATTTTAAACCAGTAGAAAAGAAAACGTCTCCACCAAGTCACTATACTGTTGAGACGTTGGGTAATTACCTAACACATCCTTTTAAAAAAGAGAATGATTCTCTTGATGATGAATATAAGTCGTTGCTTGATGGCTGTGAGATTGGAACGGAAGCAACACGTGCGGGTATTATAGAAAAGGCTATAAATGTTGGATACATTTCATTAAAGCGAAACGTGTATAGAATTGAGCCTAAAGGAAAATACATGGTTGAATCTTTACAGAAAGTTCATTGTGATATGTCGCCTGCAAGGACTGTAGAAATGCAGAAAACATTGAAATCAGTCTATAAAGGGAATTTATCTATTGATGATGCATTGATAGAAACAAAATCATTTTTGAATGACTATTTTAGTGATTTATCCAACTATTCGTTAAGTCAATATGATAAGTCCAGTGAATGGCCGGAGTATGGTAGTTGTCCGTGGTGTGGCAAGCCTATTTATAAATTAAAAGGGAAAAATGGAGATTTTTATTCTCACAAAAAAGATGACAGGGCACAATGTTCATTTGCATTACAGAAAAAAGTCAATGTATTTGGAAATGAAATTGAATTAAGTGAAAAGGATATAAGATCTCTTTTGAATGGAAAATGTCCAAAATTCACTTTGTACTCTAAAGGTAAAGATAAGAATTATGAGGCTGGGATAAAAATAAAAAATAAGCCAAAATTATTTAATAATAAGGATTATATTGACTGGGAACTCGTTTTTTCTAAAAAGAAGAAACGATAGTGAATTAATTCTGGGGATAGAATATACAGGTTTTCATATTCTTCTTTATAAACATGTCTCATTAAGTGATACTAGTCTCATTTTAAATCTTTCATACTTTTTGATACTAGCGTAGGTGATTATTTTTGACAGTCTCACAATGTATACTTTTCGGAACTTCTGTTTTATAATAGTTGTAGGAATGTAGGTGAGAATTATGTTTTATGGTTATCATAGAGTCAGTACAAAAGAGCAGAATTTAGATCGAGGTATAGACGGAATCAAATTGTTTTGTGAAAAGCACAATTATCCATTGCAAAAAATATTTGTAGATAAAATCTCAGGGAAAACATTTGAACGCCCACGTTATACAGTTTTGAAAGAAGATGTATTACGTGAAGGTGATACTTTAGTAATTTATGAACTGGATCGACTTGCAAGAAATAAAAAAGCTATTTGTGATGAGTTGAGATATTATGAAGAACATGGAATTAGAGTTATGATTCTTGATATTCCTACAACAACGATTGAATTGCCTGAAGAAGCTGATAAGATGAATAAATTAATTACTGAAACAATCAATAAAGTAATAATTGAAATTTATGCTATGCAGGCAGAAACAGAAATGCAAAGAAGAGAGAAGAGACAACGAGAAGGAATCGAGGAGAAGAGGCTACACGGTAATTGGGAAGAATATGGTAGAAAACGTGTAATGTCGGCAAAGGATTTTGCAAAGCATTACCAGAAGGTAATAAAAGGTGAGCTAGGTTCGTTAGAATTAATGCGAGAGCTAAAGATGAAGAAAGCCACCTATTATAGATATGTGAATGAATACAAATCAAATCATTGATAATTATGTGTAGGTGGCTGTACTGCCATCTACACATTTTTTTCTTCGAGGAGGACATTTATTTATGAAGAGAATTATAGCTATGTATTTACGAGTATCCACTTTAGACCAAGCTCGAAATGGATATGGATTAGGCGATCAGGAAGTGCAATGTAAGAAATATATAGATTTATATTATCCAAGTGATGAGATTGAAATCTATAAAGATGATGGTTATTCTGCTAAGAATTTAGAGCGTCCAGAAATGGCAAGAATGCTTGATGATATGAAGAAGGGGAAAATACATACAATCATTGCGTTCAAATTAGATCGTTTAACTAGAAATGTTGTTGATACATATAAACTAATTAAACAGGTAATGGATTATGATTGTTCTTTGGTTGCTGTTATAGATAGACTGGATATCACGTCAGCGAACGGAAGAATGTTTGTTGGTCTGTTATCGTTGATAAGTCAGTGGGAAAGAGAAGTTATCAGTGAAAGAACCATTGCAGGACTTGAACAGATGGTGCGTAGTGGTAAGTACCCTTGTGGAGGGAAAGCTCCATATGGTTGGAATAAAACAAATGATGGAAAACTTATGATAAATGAAAAGGAAGCTGAAATTATTAATTATATGACGGATTGTTACATAGAAGGATATAGCTTAAGTGATATAAGTAAAATGGTATTTGCAAAATATGGATACCGCAAATCTTGGAGACATCTTAAAGAATTGTTGATTCGGAAAATGAATATAGGTGTTTTTGAATTTCATGGAGTTTCTTATGATGATTTTGTTCCACCGATTATGAATTTAAATAAATATAATGAATTGCTTAAAATGGCAGCACATAGAGAAGTGCATAGTCTAGAAAAGCAAACTTATACTTTTCATCGTTTGGTTTATTGTTCATGTGGTGAGATGTTGCAACATGTATGTACAATTAAACACAATTCAGGTGTTAGCAGAATATATAGATATTATTATTGTAGTAAATGTAACAAAAGAGTAAATCAAACCTTCTTAGAAAAGGAAATATTTGAAACTCTGTTCTTGGAAGAATTTAGAATCAAGACTCTTGAAAAACAAAAAAAACAGGAATTGATATTATCAGCTTTGGAAGAAAAGAAAGAAGAAGTGTTCAATGCGTATAAAGAAAATGTTATTGATTTTGATACGTATAAATTTACTATGGCAAAATTGGAGAAGGAAAGGAATATGACTTTAAAAGAATTAAGTTCTTTAGACATTGTATCCAATTCAAAATATTTTGAAATGACACAGGAAGAAAAATATGCTTACGTTCATGATATGATTTCAAAAATTATTTTTGATTTTGATGAACAAATTGTGCTCAGTATTCAATTCAAATCTAAATAAAAAGGCTATCATTAGTGATAGTCTTTTTAATAATTGGAATTTAGATTGTCTAAATATAGTTCCAAGGCAATTTCGATAATTGCTGTTTTTGTTCTACATTTATCTACATTTTATTAACTAAAAAAGGTGGACTCACTCGACAACCCCATTTTTATCCTCATATGCAATGTCATACGCTTTATCTGATAGAAAAATTATAAATTCATCTAAAAGCTTTTTTCTGCCTGCGTCAGTTGATGAATTGAAAATCTGTTTCATCAATTTAATTGAGGATTTAAATGCTTTGCTATTGCTGTCATCAGTATTGTTAGCAATATGAAGAAGGATAGTAGAATTCATAAGTATTTCTTTCATATTTTTGTTTTCAAAGTAAAAATCATTGGTGAAATACTCGATATCTTTATCTAAAGCGTTTGCAATCTTTTGAATATTTGTAAGAGATGGACATTTTTCATTAATTAAATATCTACTTAAAAGGCGTGCGTTAATACTAGTAAAATTAGATAATTGTTTAATTGACATGTTTTTTTCATTTAATGCCTTTTCAAGATAGATTCCTATTTGATAATTGTTTCGTTCTTTCCCCATAGTACTTCTGCTCCTTATTTTGATTCTTCTTTGCTTTTCTCGTTGAATGTAGTTTTGTATATATCAGTTGTCATTACATGATATAGGGATTCTAATATTGCTTTTTTACCATTTAATGAAACTGAATTGAATGATTGATTTATCATATGATTTATTACTTTATATGATTGTCTTATATTTTGATCGTTAGCTTTATCTATTCTTGCAAACATTTCTTCGTTTATGCCTGTTCTAACCAGAATGTCTTTGTAATAGGCGTCTTTCGTGAAATACTCGACATCTTTATCTAAAGCTTTTGCAATCTTCTGAATATTTGTTAGGGATGGACATTGTTCATTAATTAAATATTTACTTAAAAGTCGAATATTAATGGCCGTGCAATCAGATAGCTGTTTAACAGACATGTTTTTATCCGTTAATGCTTTTTCAAGATAGATTCCTATTTGATAATTGTTTCGTTCGATTCTCATAATAATACTCCTAATTATCTAATGTTGTTCTGAATTGTGCTTTTTTGTATTTGTATTTAATTGATTATTGAATGATGTTCGAAATTTAATGTAATCTTTTTCACTAATTCCAAACATATCATGTAGTAATGAACTATCGGAATATAGGTGCTTCCAAGAGTCTTTACTTTTATTATCAGAATATGCGATTTCTCTTATATACGTAACTAAAATAAGATGTAAAATATGAGCAATTTTTCTCTTACCTTTTAAAGAAAGTGAGTTGAAAATTTGATTCATCATACGATTCATAGCTCTAAAAGCTTTTTTTAAATCTTTTTCATTATTCTTGTCAATGTGTAAAATAAGGTCGTTGCTTAAAATTGTAGCTTTAATGTTTCCATCCTTAGAATATGAATCGCTAGTAAAATATTCAGGATCCATATTTAAAGCATTTGAAATTTTATTTATAGTAGTTAAAGAAGGTGATTTTTCGTTGATTAAGAATTTTCTTAACATGGTTATTTCAATGCCACTTAGATCTGATAATTCTTTGATTGTTAAATTTTTATCATTAAGTACTTTGTCTAAGTACAAACCAATATGATAATTGTTTCTATCTATTCCCATGATGCTTTGTTCCTCCTCGATTCGAGTTTGATTCATTCTTCTCGTTATATATAACTTTGTAAATATCAATAGTCATTACATGATATAAATATTCTAATATTTCTTTTTTCCCAGTAGCTGAAGCAGAGTTATAAGACTGGTTTATAATGCGATTGATTCCTTTATAAGCTTTTCTCATGTTGATTTCATTTGTTTCATCTATCATATCGAATAGCTCGTTATCAATGCTTGTCTTGGTTTGCTTCTTTTTATAATAAGAATCATTAATAAAATACTCATAATCCATGTCTAAGGCTTTTGCAATCTTTTTTATAGTGGTTAGAGAAGGTGAGCTTTCATTGATTAAAAACTTTCTTAGATTAGTTATATCAACACCACTTAAGTCTGATAATTCTTTTGTTGTTAAATGTTTATGTTGAAGAGCTTTTTCTAAATATATACCAATTTGATAATTGTTTCTATCCATTCCCATATTATCTACCTCTTGAGTATATTATAACAAATATAAAACAGACCATATATAATATAGTATATAAAATGATATAATTATGGTTGAAAATTCACATAATACACTGGTATACTAGGTTAAGTTGGCACTCAACCCTTTCTGCCGACTCTTTTTTTATGAATTTTCCGAAATTAATGTTGTTTTCACATTGGATCGCTACAATGAATGTAGGAGGTTTTAAATGATGAACAACAAACGTATTTTACCGTCAATCGGCTTAGAGGGGACTAAAGAGGAATTGCTAGATTTTTTATCAGATTTCGATATCAATAAGATAGCTATCTCTTTTGTAGGGGATAGAATGGTTTTTACCGCATCTGTTCCAGTAGATAATGAACTTATGGAAGTGTATGAACAAGCTTATGGAATCTCACAAGCTTAATAAAAAAAGGTTTAGTCAATATTTGAATATTGGCTATAGCCTTTTTTTCTGCCTTTATATAAGGTAATTAGCTAGGTTATATGCTGTTTGGTATAATAAAAGCTTATTTTAAACCTCTTTTTTCTGTTTCTTGTTATTTTTCTATTGTACATCAACCTTATGAGTGTTAAAATTTAATCAGAAAGCTAAATTGGAACAATAAAAAAAACTCCACGAGGGAACTAACCTCTGGAGGGATGACCAATGGTTTTGGCAGAACCATTTGATACTATAATTCTATCAAACTTTAAAATTATTTCAAGATGATAAGTATCATAATTTTCAAAGGACTGCTAAAATAATTGGTTAATAGCGGTCCTTTTTTAGTTTTTAAAAATGAATAAAGTTGTTTAAACTAAAAATATGCTTGGTGATATGGAATTTGCAATTGCAAAATAAAAAAACCAAAAGCGAATGATTTGACCGTCAAATCATAGTTCATTCGTTTTCGGTCCCTCCATATCTCACAGCCACTTTTATAATGCTTTTTACTATGCTTTTTCGGCATCGAAAGCTAAGTAGCAGTTCGATCAATAAAATTAATGGTAGCGCGTACGGGATTCGAACCCGTGATACAGCCTTGAGAGGGCTGTGGCTTAACCGCTTGCCGAACGCGCCATGTGCTTAAGTATTATAGCACAAAATAAAAGAGAAGTATAGACTTCTCTTACAATTCTGCAATCAAATCGCATAAGTTTTTATAGGCTTTTTGAAAAGATTCTAGGTTTAATTTTTCTTCTGGCGTATGACAACCTTCGGCAATAGGACCGTATGTGATGATATCTAAATCTGGAATCAATCCTTTTAGAATACCTGTTTCCATACCGCCGTGGGATGCTTCTGTTTCCATTTCTACACCTTGTCTTTTTAAGATTTCTTTTAATGTATCTCTTAATGGGCTATTAGCTTCATAGTTCCATCCACAAAAGTTTGTATCTTCATGTTCAAATGCATGACATAATTGTGCAATCATTTTGATTTTATTTCCTAATTCATCCTTCATAGATTCTAATGGGGAGCGGATGCAGAATGCACATTTTACAACATTGTCTTCTGTTCTTAGTTTACCTAAGTTAAGGGAAGCTAGTGTTAATCCTTCAATGGCCATCGATTTATGCTGCAAACCATTTGGTAATAAATAGTATAGTGTAATTAATTCATTTGTATCTTTTGAAGTAAAGGCTTTAGTAGCTTTTTCTGTTTCTTCCAATTGAATATCAAGCTTACTATCACTGAATTCAAATTCTGTTTTTAAATCGGCTGTGATTTGTTCAATATTTGGTTTAATATCTGAAACGAAAGTTGCTTCTGCTTCTCTAGGAATTGCATTTTCTTTTAGACCACCATTTACAGATACAATTTGAATATCTTTTAATGTTTGTAGAACTCGAAATAAGATTTTAATGGAGTTACCCTTTTCTTGATCAATGCAAGCACCTGAATGACCACCATCTAATCCTTTTACAGTAAGTTTGTAGGTTGGTTTATCAACTTCTTCAAAAGCACATGTTTTATTGACATAGGCATAGCGACCACCACTTGTTGTGGTACAAGTACTAACTTCACCACCCCCATCAAGACCAATCATCTTTTTGGCATTGAAGTATTCTTTCTTTAAATTAATAGATCCTAATAGACCTACTTCTTCTTGTACAGTAAATACACATTCTAGATTTGGATGCTTTAGAGTATCATCACTAAGAATGGCCAACATGTAGCTCACTCCAAATCCATCATCGGCACCTAATGTTGTTCCTTTCGCTTTTAACCATCCATCTTCAACATATAAATTTAAAGCATCGGTTTCAAAGTCAAAATCAACATCCTTGTTTTTTTCACATACCATGTCCATATGCGCTTGTAACATTACTGTATCGTGCTCTTTGTAGCTTGGTGTAGCATTTTTATAAATAATCACATTATTCATGTCATCACGAACATATTTAAAATTATGTTCCTTCGCAAAGTTTTCTACATAGTCTGCAATTTTTTCTTCATGAAAAGATCCATGAGGAATCTTTGAGATTTCTTCAAAATATTTGAAGATTGCGACATTTTCATCTAATACACTCATTGTTTATACTTCCACTTGATTAAAAATAGTATAGTACAGAAAATGAGAGACGCAAGTCCCTCACTATTGAATATTGATATATCTTGTTTCTTCTTCATGCTTTACAGGTTTTGTAGGCAATAAGATAAATAATTCACCATTGTCAAAACGAGCTTTGATATCCTCTTGTTTGTAGCCTTCACCAATATAGAAAGAACGAGAATAAGTTCCAGTAAATCTTTCTTGACGAAGTACACGCGTATCTTCTTTGTTGATATTACGAGTTGCTGTGATCTTTAGATATCCATCTTTCAATTCAATTTGAATATTTTCTTTTTGGATGCCACAAACCTCCATGCAGATTTGATAATATCCATCTTTTTCATAAATATCTGTTCTTAAAACAGTATTTGTATCTTGTTTTTTAGTATCATTGAAAAAGTCATCAAAATAATTAGGGTAATAGCGCATATTGAATCCTCCTTAGCACTTATATCTTTTAACTGCTAATATCATAGTACAATTGTTTGGCACAGTCAATATCTGAGTGCTAATAATTTTGAGATTCGTTTAAATTTTGATTTTACGGGTTTTGCAACACTTTTTTTGATTGTTGATCACCTAATTAATTGAATATGAAAAAAAACAGTCAATCATAAATGAAAGACTGTTTTAAATTATGTACTTTATTACTTTGTGTAAAGATTTAACTGATGGTCTATGTCCCTTCGGGTATACATGACTCTAAGTATTGTTACAACCTTTTTATCACAATCTGGAATATATAGTACGACATAATTATCTACTGGTAATACACGAAGTCCACGGCTTTTCCATGGCTCTTTTTCATATCTTCGATAACGCTCTGGCATCGTATTCAGACTTAATATCTGTTTTTCCAAACGGTCAAGTTGTCCACTTGCATTTTTCGGTGATTGTAATTCAAAAGCAATATATTCAAAAATCCCACTCAAATCACTGTCAGCCTGTTGGGATACTTCTACTTCATATATCATAAACCATAATCTTTGCGAATGTCAGCAAAGGCTTTTTTTGCATTTTTTGTCCGTCCAGCTTGCATATCTGCATATCCTTTTTCCAATTCTTCATTGAACTCTACTTCTGATAATGTGTTGATATCAACCGGTCTGGTAGATGGTATTTTTACTTCAAATGGAAGTCCTCTCTGTAAGATGATTTGTTTATAAAACATATTGATAGCACTGGACGCAGAGATACCAAGTGCAGACAGGATACTTTCTGCGTTTTCTTTAACATCTGGTTCAATTCTTGCATATAAATTTGCTGATTTTGTTGCCATATAAAACATCTCCTTTCGTGAGTAGTGTTTCCGTCTATCTTTATTATATGCAGATGTCCGCACATTAGCAATACTGATTTTGCGTTCCAAAAATCTTGTTGAATAACTGTAGTAATACATCTTTTACACCGGACGCAATAGGCTAGCTTGAAATAGTGAAGATCTAATTTTTTTCAGTGACGACAATAAAGCTGTCGGGATACTTTGTAGTTTTCAGTAATCGCTTTACTATTTTATTCGAAAATTTTTTCTTCTTCCGATTTTGAGTATAGAAAAGGAACGCAAAAAATGTACGTTCCGTAGTCTATCAAAATATTTAAATTTTTCTTATGGAGTGTTAAGTGCTAATTATTTTGTCGCTTGTTACGAGTACACTTTTCTGCATCAATAGCCAAGACAAACATAAGTGCATCCAATGCATTTTCTACATCTTTAACATCAATGACATAAGTATCTGTAAAATTAAATATTTCTTTACGAATAATCGCTACAGTATCATAGCTTTCATCCACAATTGTATAATTCCATTCAGTAAGAGTTCCATCAATATGCCATCCATTGTAGTCAATGTTGTAATGTGGAGTAAAGAAAGATAATTCTTTCGATAGACATCCAATATATTCATTATTCTTATAGATTTCAAATTTAGGAAGAAGAGTTATCACTTTTTCTAATACAGTACCCACTTCATTTCTATTTTGATCATAAATGACTAGTTTATGTCCCCAAGAAAGTTTTCCTTCGACTTGATATATGATTTGACCATCTTCGTTGTATATATCATAACTGTCAAACCAGGAAAAGAATCGTTGCTTAAATAATAGTTTCATAATTTCACCACCATCCCAATTATAGCATTGAATATATTTAAGGTTTATTTAAGTTTTAATATATATACTCATTAACGAAATAGGTGATTATACTTTTCATGCCCTTAGAATAATCATGCCTATTTCTTTTTTTTGACAATTTTTAAAATCTTAAGAAAACTTAAGGAAATCTTAAGGAAAACATAATAAAATATATCCGAGGTGAATTTGTTATGAAGAAAAGACTCGGAAACATATTGATATTTGTATTGATTATAGGCCTTACGATTGGATATGGAATCTATAAAGATGATCAATCAAGAGTCACAGTCAATAAAATCTATACGACTCAGTTTCAAGAGCAGGCATTATCGGATTTAGAAAATGAAAAAGGAAATGGAAATTATACATTTCAAAATATGTTTATGAAATACAATCCTTTTTCAACCAATACACAATCGATGTATGTTTATTTTAATACATCCAAAGCGGCAAAAATTACATATACAGTAAGTTGTGCTGATTATGCGGATTTTACAGCTACAGCTTATCAGGCAAAAGAATTTCAAAAAGAACATGAATTTCAATTGATTGGATTGATTCCTGACTGTACAAATACAATCACAATTACAGCTACTTATAAGGATGGGACAAGTCAAAGCGTAAGTACAAATTATACAATGGGATCACTTTTAGGTGATGAAGATATACAACTTGAACAAGTGTCTGGTTCTAAACAAGATTTAGGTAATGGGTTATATACCTTATTAGGAAATGATTCCGATGATCAAGACTTTGTTTATATGTATGATACAAATGGCATTTTGCGTGGGGAAATTCCAATTATTGGATATCGTTCTCATCGTATGTTGATGCAAAATCAAACATTATATATGAGTGTATCAACACATCGAATGGCAGCCATCAATCATTTGGGAATGATAGAACA
Source organism: uncultured Holdemanella sp. (assembly GCF_958348295.1). NCBI lineage: Bacteria > Bacillati > Bacillota > Erysipelotrichia > Erysipelotrichales > Erysipelotrichaceae > Holdemanella > uncultured Holdemanella sp. The sequence continues at coordinate 17,432 of NZ_CATVYQ010000005.1, read as the reverse complement.
CATTTATAATTTGGGTAATTATATAGTTCATCACGATTATCAATTTGATCAGGATGGAAATTTGATTTTATTAGCTACAAATGAAGAGAAGAATAGTGTAGAAGACTGCATTATTAAATTAGATGTAGACGCAGAAGAAGTAAGTGAATTATTAGATTTAGAAGATTTATTTAAAAGCTACAAAGAAAGCACGAATCATAAGGAAGGCTCAAAATGGGATTGGATGCATATCAATACACTTCAATATCTAAATGATGATAGTGTTATTCTTTCTTCTCGAGAAACAAGTTCAATCATTAAAATCAAGGATGTAAGCACAAATCCAAGTATTGATTATATTATTGGAAATGAAGATTTCTGGAAAGATACGGATTATACAGAATATCTATATACAAAAGTAGGTGATTTCTTGACAAGTGGAGGACAACATACTGTAACCTATATGGAAGATGATTCGCTTGAATCAGGTCAATACTATCTATATATGTTTAACAACAACTTTGGCTACTCAAAAACAAGAAAAGATTATGATTGGACAGTAAATGAAGGAATTCAAACAAGTATTACAGAAGGTACAACATCGTATTACTATCAATATTTAGTGGATGAAAATGAAGGTACATATACATTGGTGAATTCATTTGAAGTTCCGTTTAGTGCCTATGTATCCAGTGCACAAAATCTAGGTAATCATATTGTCATAGATTCAGGTATTGCAGGACTATTATCCATTTATGATACGGATGGAAATCTTGAACAGCAATTGAGTATAAAGAAAAATGATCGTTTTATTTATCGAATCTATTATTATGATTATAAAGGATATTATTTTAGTTAGAGAGCAATCTCTAACTTTTTTTAAGCCAATTTTAAGTGTTGTTTCGTATGTTTATGTTATGACATATAAAGAATTTTATGGATCTGACTATGATCAGTTTAAGAAAGTACTCGATTCTGTTTTAAATACGATTGAATTGAGTTCATTAGCTTGTATACAATATACAACTTCTAGGATCAAATCGCCGGAAAGTGTTTTAAAAAAGATTGGCAATGACTATGCATTACTTCATGACATTATTGGTGTTCGCATCATTTGTTCATTTGTAGATGAAATGTATCAAGTAAAAGATTGGATCAATTCTAGTTTTGAAGTGGTGGAAGTAAGAGACTATTTAAGACATCCCAAACCAAGTGGATATCGAAGTCTACATGTGATTATTAAAGTAGATGGATGTTTCGTTGAAATTCAGGTGCGAACGATTGCACTTGATTTTTGGGCAAATCTAGAACATCAAATTCATTATAAGAAAGATGTTGAGGATGAAAAATTGATTCGTAGTGAGTTAAAACGATGTGCCGATGAAATTGCTTCTTTAGACTTATCATTTCAAACAATTAAAGATAGAATCGAGGGATAATATGCGATTGTTGATTGCGGATGATGAAGAAAATTTGGCTTATGCATTAAAAGCGGTTTTAGAAGATGCGGGCTATAATTGCGATGTGTGTTTTGATGGAAAGAGTGCCATTCGTTTGATTTCTCAAGAAATTTATGATGGATTGATCTTAGATATTATGATGCCAGAAAAGAATGGGTATGAAGTATTGTCTATTATACGAAATAAAAAGATAGATATTCCTATATTACTTTTAAGTGCATTAAATGAAGTGAATGATAAGGTTCAAGGTTTTGATTTAGGAGCCAATGATTATTTATCCAAGCCCTTTTCGACAAAGGAATTAATTGCTCGAATCAAAGTGATGTTAAAAGAAAATATAGTGGATGATTCTTATTTACAATATCAAGATATTCTATTGAATAAGAAAGAAGAGACGCTTTCTTGTAAGAATATAAAATATCAATTGTCTAAATATGAATGTAGTATTCTTTCTTTGTTGATTCGAAGTGAATTGAATCGAGTACCTGTATGGCTTGTGATTGAAAAAGTATGGCAAAATAAGGTGGATGTAGATGTAAAAACTGTTTCACTTTATATATCTTATGTTAATAGAAAATTAAAAGCATTAGATTCGAAAGCATATATAAAATTTGATGAAGAAAACATAGAACTGTGTGTTAATATATAAAAAAGAAGAAAGGGCGGGAAAATATGAATATATTAGTTGTGGATGATGAAAAAAATATTGCGTATGCGATTGCACAAATATTAGAAGAACAAAAATGGCAAGTTACGATGGCCTATGATGGTCAAGAAGGTTTAGACCTTGCGCTAAGCGGATATTATGATGTAGCTATTTTAGATATTATGCTTCCGGGTATGAATGGTTTTGAAATTGTACAAAAGATGCGTGCTAATAAGGTTGAAACTCCTACACTATTATTATCGGCATTAGATGAAATTCCAGATAAAGTCAAAGGCTTAAATGTAGGTGCAGACGACTATATGACAAAGCCATTTTCAGCTGCTGAACTTGTAGCCCGCATCAATGCACTGACAAGACGAAAAGGGGAAGTCATCGTTCATGAATTAAAATATGAAGATCTTTCTTTACAACTTGATACTTGCGAGTTGTATTGTGCGAGTCAACATATTCATTTGGGATATAAAGAGTTTGAAATAATGAAACAATTAATGTCGCATCCAGAAATGATTACCTCTAAAGACGATTTGATTATCTCTGTATGGGGAAGTGAAAGTGATGCGATGGATAATAATGTCGAAGTATATATTTCATTCTTAAGAAAGAAATTGAAGTTTTTAAAGAGTCAAGTTTCAATCAAAGTGATTCGAAAAGTTGGATATCGACTTGAGGTATGCGATGCTTAAAAAATTACAGACCAAATTCATTTTGATTTTAATGTCCTTTGTCAGTATCATTTTACTATCTGTATTTGGCATAGTTTGTTGCTCAAATTATGTCCATGATAAAAATGAAGTAGAAAGAAATCTGGAATTGGCTTTGAAACTAAAAGATAAAGACTTTTCGATTTCATTTGGAAATAGTCGTAATTTTAACGGGAATTCCTTTGTGATCTATACAGATTCTAATTATGAATATATGATCACAAGTCGTACAGTATGGAATATATATGCAGAAGATGCTCAAAGTTTGATTGAAAGTGTGGAACATAAAGAGGATGTGGGCGTACTAAAAAAACTTGGGTTTGCGTATAAAAAAGAAAAGATTACGAACTATCAAGTGAATGAGGATACCCTTATTCCTTCTGGTTATGCCGTAGCCTTTGTGGATATATCGAATATGCAGTCCTCTTTTCAAAGAATGTTGATTATATCTGTACAAATTGGATCGAGTGTATTACTTGTATTCTTTATATTAAGTTGTATTTTAAGTAAATGGGCACTAAAACCAGTTGAGCAAGCATGGGATAAACAAAAACAGTTTGTTGCCGATGCCAGTCATGAATTGAAAACGCCATTAACCGTTATTTTAGCCGATAGTGATGTGTTATTAAATCATTCTACAGAATCTATTTCTTCACAGAAAAAATGGATAGAATCTATTCAAAGTGAAGCAAATCGAATGCGTAAGCTTGTAGAAAATATGTTGTTTCTTGCCAAAAATGATGCGAATCGAATTGAAATTTCGATGCAGAATTGTTCTTTGAGTGATATATGTTTTCATTGTGTTTTACCATTTGAATCGATTGCGTTTGAAAAAGGTATTGATTTAATCGATGAAGTGGAAGAGAATATAGAGGTACATGGAAATGAGTCACAATTAAAACAATTGATTTTGATTTTCTTGGACAATGCGATCAAATATACACCTAAGGGTGGAAAGATATATTTTAAGTTGGCAAAGATACAAAATAAACCCGTTCTTACGATTCGTAATACGGATAGTTATATTCCGCCTGAAGATTTAAAACATGTATTCGAACGTTTCTATCGTGTTGATAAATCAAGAAAATATCAAGGTGGAGCTGGTTTAGGTCTATCGATCGCAAGTCAGATTGCACAAAGTCATAAAATTAAATTAAGTGTGACGAGTGATGAAAAACAAGGTACAGAATTTACTTTGAATTTCTAGGAGGAAAATTATGTTTCAAAAAAGAGTCAATCAAGTAATTGAAAAAATGAAAACAGATGGGCTTAAACAAATCTTAGTGAGTGAACCATGCAGTATCTATTATTTAACCGGTGTGGATGTAGGTCCAGGAGAAAGATTGTTTGCGCTATATTTGAATGATGAAGGAAGAAAAGTATTATTTTTAAATACATTATTTACAGTTGAACAAAAGGATTGCGAAGAAATTTGGTACAGTGATACAGACGATTCGATTTCAATGTTGGCAAGTGTGATTGATTCTAAAGAAACTCTTGGCATTGATAAAGAATGGACAGCACGCTTCTTGATTCCTTTAATGGAAAAATGCGAGGGATTAAAAGTAGTATTAGGCTCTAAATATGTGGATGCTACTCGTGCTATTAAAGATGAAAAAGAAATTGAATGTATGATTGAAAACTCACAGATCAACGATGTGGTGATGGAACGTACAAGAGATTTTATCAAAGAAGGTATGACTGAAAAACAAGTGGAAACTTTTATTTTTGAACAATATAAATTATTAGGATGTCAAGATGTATCATTCTCACCAATTTGTTCATTTGGAGCCAATGGCGCCGATCCTCACCATATGCCAGATGATTCTGTATTAAAAGCAGGAGATAGTATTGTGATCGATATTGGTGGAAGAAAAGATCATTATTGTTCGGATATGACACGTACTTATTTCTGTAAAGAAGCAAGTGATGAATATAAAAAGATTCATGATATTGTTCGTGTTGCCAATGAAAAAGCGGAAAAAATCATTCGTCCAGGCGTTCGTCTATGTGATATTGATTTAACAGCACGTAATTATATTTCAAGTTTTGGCTATGGTGAATATTTTACACACCGCCTTGGACATTTTATTGGTCAAACCGATCATGAATTTGGAGATGTAAGTTCTACAAATACGGAAACTGTAAAACCAGGCATGATTTTCTCAATTGAACCAGGCATTTATTTACCTAATAAAATGGGTGTTCGTGTAGAAGATCTAGTCTTAGTTACTGAAGATGGTTGTATTGTATTAAATAAAGTAGATAAAAAATATGCGATGATTGGCTAATCATCGCATTTTTCTTACTATTTACCCAAACAGAATTTAGAGAATAAAGTGTCCAATAAATCTTCTCTATGAACTTCACCTAAGATTTCTTTCAAGTGATCATGAGCTGCCTGAATATCCATCTCAATTAAATCAGGCTCTACCATCCTATTCATGGCTTCTTTCGCCCTTAACATATCTTCTTTGGCTAGATTCAATAAACCAATTTGACGCTCATTTGAAAGTAATGGATCTTCTTTTAATAAATCATTTTGATACAGATTTTCTAAGGCATCAATCAATGGTTGAATCTCTTTATTGGAAGCTGAAATCCAAATGCCATCTTTATTTGCCTCTGCCTTATCTAATTTATTATAGATAATTAAGCGCATTTTATCTTTTGTCAGTTCTAATAATTGTTTGTCTTCTTCATCCAATTCTTTGGAACCATCAAAGACTAAAAGAACCAATTTGGCATCTTTTAATTTTTCTTGACTCTTTTCAATACCAATCTGTTCAATCTTATCATTCGATTCACGAATGCCCGCTGTATCAATTAGATTTAATTGAACGCTACCAATATGGATTTGACCTTCAACCAAATCTCTTGTGGTCCCGGCAATATCTGTAACAATGGCTTTATCTTCTTCAAGAAGGGCATTTAATAAGCTGGATTTACCAACATTTGGCTTACCAACAATAATAGTATCAATTCCTTTTTTTAACATTTGCCCCGTTTGAACACGAGAAAGAATGTGATCGATTTTTTCTAACCAATCATTTGTTTTGGGTAACAAGTCATTCGTTGTTAATTGTTCGACATCTTCATATTCAGGATAATCAATATTCACTTCAATTTGTGCAATAATATCCATTAAATCATCAATCAAAGGTTGGAGTAGTTTTTTTACACTTCCCTTAATTCCATGAATCGCCATAGTAGCCGCTGTATTGTTGCTCGCTTCGATCATGTCTTGAACAGCTTCAGCTTGGGATAAGTCAATTCTTCCATGGTAGAAGGCGCGTTGCGTAAATTCTCCTGGCTTGGCAAGATCGGCTCCCGCACTTAAAACCATGGATAAGATTTTACGTGTAATAAAAGTACCCCCATGACAGTTGATTTCTACAATATCTTCTCGTGTATATGTTTTTGGTGCTCTAAAAATAGAGATTAAAACTTCATCCACTGGATTTTTATCTGGATCTATAATAAAGCCATAATGAATCGTATGACTTTTCGCATTCATAATATTACGGTCAAATATTTTTTGAGTGATTTCAATAGCTTGATCTCCACTTAAACGAATGATGGAAATGGCGCCATCTTGTAAAGAAGTGGAAATAGCCGCAATTGTGTTTTCAAACATAGAAAAACATCCTTTCTTTCTTAGTGTATTTTATCATAAAAGATGTATAATGTCTTAGACAGAGGTGTAAACATGATAGAATATACAAAAAATCAAGTACACGAAGTGGCGTGTGCATTTAATGAACATAAAATTATAGCTTTACCTACAGATACTGTGTATGGTGTAGGTGTAAAGTATGGTAATTTAGACGATTTAGAACGATTAAAACGCGCAAAACATCGTCCAGAAACGAAACCCATTCCGATGATGGTTTCAAATATAGAACAAATGAAACAAGTTGCTTTAGTGGATGAAAGAATCGAAAAGATTGCCGCTAAGTTTTTGCCAGGCGCATTAACTTTAGTTGTCAATGTGAAAGAAAATGTCGATCCAGCGTATACAAATGGCCTAAGTACGATTGCGATTCGTATTCCAGATGAAAAATTTATCTTAGATGTGATTGATGAATTGAATTGTCCAATCTTAGTTACAAGTGCCAATCAATCTGGAGAAAAGACAGCACTCACAAGTGATGATGTATATGAACAACTTCCAAAAATAGATGGAATTGTTTTAGGTACGTGCAAAGCATTACAGGCAAGTACAATTGTAGATTGCACAAAGGAAAAATTACAAGTATTAAGACCAGGTCCTATTTCATTAGAAGAATTAGAATCGGTTCAATAAAAAGCACCCAGAACTTATGTTGAAAAGCATAGGCAAGGGTGCGTATGAACAAATCTAGAAGTAGTATGCTTCTAGCAGTTCATGTAGTATGTTACTCTGATTTAAATTGGATTCAATGGTTTCGAATGCAATTTAAACATATGTTAAAACTTGTCAAAATGATGGGGGTTTATTATAATACTGAGTATGACAGAAGAAGAAATGATTAGAGAGATTGCCGAGCCTATTTTAGAGCAATTGAAGAAAATTGAAAAACAACTAGGAAATCATCGTATGCCACAGCTTCCACAAATTAAGTTTGTGAAAGAAGGCAATATGCAAGATGGCCCTTTTATGATTGGAGACATCGAAGTTACGGATGAGCTTTTAGAAAAAGTAGAGGCTTATGTTCAGGAAGAAATCGAAATGATGCATCAACCGACTGTTTTACATTAAGAAGTTACAAAAATGTAGCTTCTTTTTTAAAAAATGCTTGCATTTTATTTTGCATTAGTGTATTATATGTAAGCACGTTGGAAATGCGGGTGTGGCGAAATTGGCAGACGCACCAGACTTAGGATCTGGCGCCTTCGGCGTGGGGGTTCGAGTCCCTTCACCCGCACCACTTGTAAATTTAGACAATTACTTCGGTAATTGTCTTTTTTTGTTTTATGTTATAATTTCCATATGGAAATTTGTGTATATTATGAAAAAATAAATGAAGATTCAATTCGTATCAAGCGTGTGTATGCATCCAGTCCTACAATAGAAATACCTGAATTCATTGATGGATATATTGTGCGTGAAATAGGAAACTATTGTTTTTCTAAAAAGGAAGTCGATCTATCTAATTCTGTTTTAAGTCATGAAATTCCTTCTAGTTATTATGAGTGTAGTGGTAGTGATGTTGAAAGTGTTAAGCTTTCTAAGACAGTCACAAAACTAGGGGATTATGCATTCTACAATTGTCGAAAGCTAAAAGAAATATTTTTACCTTCTAGTTTAATATGTATTGGCAGTGATGTATTTATGAATTGTTTAAGACTCAATCATATCTATTATGACTGTTCTATATTTTGTATCACAATTTTAAAACAAATACTAACTCAAATCACTTGGGATATCGAAGTCGATTTTATAGATGGTTCCATATTCTATCCAGAATACAATGGGGGTTATGATGAAGTGGGACCAGCCCATATCTTTGCCTTGAATATTGAAGGGGAAGGCTTTCGTATGCGACAGTGTTTTAAAGACGGTAAAATTGATTTTGATGGTTATGATGCTTGTTTTGAAAAATTATGTGCAGAAGAAAGTGAATCTTGTATCTTTCATGTTGCGATTCTTAGATTTATGACGGGATCTGAGAGATACATTCCTTATTTAAGAGCACATGATTTGACTTCTTATTTACATACATATAAAGATATATGTGTTATGGTTGAAAAATTAATAGAAGAAAAATGTATGGATGTACAAGCTTTAGATGTATTGATTTCTATGGAAAAAGATTTGGAAACTCGAACTCTATTGATGGAATTAAAGAATAAGAAGATGGAAACATCATCCGCATATTCTTTTGAGGATTTTTAATGCGACAAAGGGATTGGGAAAAAGAAAAGGCAATTCATATATTAGAGCTTGTTCGATCCGAACTCTATATGGATATGCTACATTTTTTAACAGCGTTAAATACGTTGATGTTTAAAGAGGATGAGCGTGTAAGTGTATGTGCTACAAATGGAATTTATTTTTATTATAATCCATTGAAGGTGATTGAGCTTTTTCAAAAGAATTCGATTTTTTTAAATCGTGCTTACTTACATAGTATCTTGCATTGTTTATATAGTCATATTTGGCTAAGAAAAAATCGCATAGAATTTATTTGGAATGTAGCTTGTGATATTATCGTGGAATATACATTGGATTCAATGCATAAAAAAAGTGTTTCACGAATCTTATCCTATGCTCGAAAAGATGTATATCACCAAATTGAAAAGTTGGATGGATTAAGTTGTATTACGGTTTATGAATGGCTTTGTACACGGGATGATATTCAAAATTTATATTATGAATTTGTGGTGGATGATCATGCATCATGGCCTAAAGAAAAGGATGAAAAAACACCTCAATCGTCTTCGGTACAAAAGAAGTGGCAAAGTGTTGCCAAACAGACAGTATTTGATCATAAACAAAAAGGTAAAGAGAATGACGATGGGGATGCTTTTCTTGTATCGAGGTTACAGGCAAAAAAATCGAAGTATTCATTTTCACAATTTTTGAAACGTTTTAGTATTATGAAAGAAGAAATGCAGATCAATGAGGATGAATTCGATTTGTCGTATTACACATATGGTATGTCTATTTATAAAAATATGCCTTTGATTGAGCCGTTAGAGACAAAAGAAGTTAAGAAAATCTATGAGTTTGTGATTGTATTGGATACAAGTTATTCTATTGATGAAAATCTTGCGAAACGTTTTATATCCAATACATATAGTATTTTGAGCACTTCAAATATGTTTTATAAATCATGTAAGGTACATATCATTCAATGTGATGACAGAATTCGAAAAGAAAATGTTATTTCTAATCAAAATGAGATGGATCAATTATTGGATTCATTTACTTTAGTGGGTGGAGGGAATACCGATTTTAGACCGGTATTTAGCTATGTGAATGATTTGGTGAATCAAAAAGTATTTCAAAATCTTTGTGGTTTACTTTATTTTACAGATGGAAAGGGCGTTTATCCAAAAAAGTGTCCAGCTTATAAAACGGCATTTATCTATTTAGAAGATTATGATCAAAGTAAAGTGCCTACTTGGGCAATTCAGTATAGATTGGAAGAAAAATTATGAATATATTACAGGCAAAAAATGAAATAAAAAATACCGTAAAGGCTTATTTATCAAAGAATAGCTTTGGTGAATATGAAATTGAATCTAAGAATCAAAGGCCTTTATTGTTGATTGGTCCTCCGGGTATTGGTAAAACGCAGATTATGGAACAAATATCGAAGGAATGTCAGATTGGACTTGTCAGCTATACAATTACGCATCATACGCGTCAAAGTGCGGTGGGACTTCCTTTTATCCAAGAAAAAGAATTTCAAGGCAAAACCTATTCAATTACAGAATATACAATGAGTGAAATTATTGCGAGTGTCTATTCGAAAATGGAAGAAACGGGTTTAAAAGAAGGAATTCTATTTATTGATGAAATCAATTGTGTATCGGAAACATTGGCTCCTACAATGCTTCAATTTTTACAGAATAAAACCTTTGGAAATCAGAAGGTCCCAAGTGGATGGATCATTGTGGCTGCTGGAAATCCGAGTGAATATAATAAATCAGTTCGTGATTTTGATGTTGTGACAATGGATCGTATTCGTTATATTCATGTAGAAACGGATTATTATGTTTGGAAAGAATATGCGATCTCAAAACATATTCATCCAATGATTTTAAGCTATCTAGAATTAAAGCCTAACAATTTTTATACTGTTTCAACAAGTGTAGATGGTATGGAATTTGTGACGGCTAGAGGCTGGGAAGATTTATCGTATTTGCTTTATACATACGAAAAGATGCATTTGGAAATATCGCAAGATACAATCTATGAATATTTACATCATGAAGATATTGCAGAAGATGTTTTCGCCTATTACTTGGTCTATAAAAAATATCAGGATGATTATGGCATTGATGATATTTTAAATGGAAATGTATCAAGTACGATCTACGCTCGTTTGTTTAATGCGGATTTTGATGAAAGAGTATCTGTAGTCAATTTAGTGATGGATGGTTTATTAAGACAAGTGAATATATATTCTTTCGAAAAGAATTGTACAGATTTATGGTATAGTTTTTTAAAGGATTATCGAAAGAAAATGGCCTCTTCTTATAAGTCTTGTGTTAAAGAATTTATAGATGCTTATCATTTTAAGTTACAAGCTGAATTATTAAGTGTTTCTAAGAAACATGAATACGAAGTGGTCTTAAATCAAATTCAAAAAATGAATGTGGATGAAAGTTTAGATCCTAAGTCTCGTTTTGATTCTTGCACAAACACGTTCTTTAAACAGAAAGAAAAGATGGAATCCATTGAATCTAGTTTGAAGATGCAGATTTTAAATGCGTTTGAATTTATGGAAAGTGCATTTAAGAATGGACAGGAAATGACAATATTTGTTACAAATTTAACAATGTCATCTGAAATGGCCTTATATTTAAGTTCACATACAATCGATGTTTATGAGAAATATAAACAAGTACTATTGATTGGAACACAAAAGGCAAGATTATTAGATGAGTTAGCTCATTAAAGAAAGGAAATATATGGATTATTCAGAATTAAAATATGATGTGGAAGAATTTGAATCGGATCAAGATAAAAAACTTCCACAACCACCTTTAGTAAAAAAAGCGATGCGTAAAGAATCGATTGAACTTCCTAAAAACTTTAAAGATTTATCTATTCATTCTGACTTTTTAGAAATTATTAATACACGCCACAGTAGTCGAGTTTATACGCAAGAACCGATGTCTTTATTAGAACTTTCCTATATTCTTTGGACTTGCCAAGGTGTTAAACAACTTCGTGGAAAGCATTATGCAACATTGCGTACAGTACCTTCTGGAGGAGCTCGTCATGGCTTTGAACTTTATTTCGTGTGTCAAAATGTAGAAGGTTTACAACCTGGAACCTATCATTATTTACCGATGGAACATCGTATTGAGTTTTTGAATCCGATTGACAAAGTGTCTGATGTTTTATCTGCTTCATTATGCAGGCAGTTGTGGGCTTTAAAAGCAAATGTGATTTTCTATTTTAGTTATATACCCTATCGTACAGAGTGGCGTTATGGTAATCTTGCGCATCGTATTGCACTAGTTGATCTAGGTCATGTAGGAGAAAATATCTATTTAGCTAGTACAAGCATTGACTTGGGTACTTGTGGAATTGGAGCATGTGTAACTACGATTTGTGATGAAATGTTTGAATTAGATGGGGAAAATGAGTTTATTATTTATTCTCAAACAGTGGGAAAGGTGGATAGAAAGGATTTTTTGAAAGAAAAATCTTTTTATGAATTTGTTGAAAAAGAAGGCTTATAATGTGTTAGAATATATAGGAACTAAGGAAAATATATTATGAGTAAAAAAGATAAAAACATAGATGCTTATTCAAAAGCACTTTTAGATAAAAAAACTGAATATAACGAGGAGTTAAAAAAACCAAAAACCGTTCATGAAATGAGCGATGAAGAAAGAAAACAGGCTGAAAAGACGATGTCTTCTGCTTTAGATATGCTTCGAAAAGAACGTGGTCAAAAAACAATTGCGGAAGAAGAACAATTTTATGAAGATCAAAAAACAAATTTGGTAAGCACGGATGATGATTTTACTACATCTTCAATTGAAAGTGAACAATCCAATGATGCATTGAATCTTGTTCATGCGATGTTGCAAGATATGTCAAATGATGATCAAGAAGCTGATAAAAAATCTGTGGTTGAAGAAAAGAAAAAAGAAACTAAAGAAAAGAAGAAAACAAAAGAACCTAAGAAAAAGAATGACTCAAAAAAGCCAAAAGAAAAGAAACCAATGAGCAAGTTTACAAAAATTGTTTTGGGAGTCATTTTATTGGGCGTAGCTGCTTTAGGCGTTTATTCTTATAAAGTATTGGTTTATGATCCACAAAATATTGTTTCACCCGCTCAACAAAAAACATATGATAAACTTATTTCATATGCCGATGAGTATGGAGATAATATGATGTCCGATGCTGAAAAATTAGAACTTTTGGATTTGGATTCTGGATATAAGAAATTATTAGGTAAACAGAAAACATCAATCAATGAGTATTTTAAAGAACAAACCGGAAAGACATATAAAGCGTTGTTGAAAGATATCAAGGAACTTCAAACTTCAAAAGAAGAAGCTAAATTTCCTGCTTATCAACAAATTATGACACTATTAGATGGTTGGGATGCAAAATCTGACGAAGAAAAAATGGCAGTTGCGGATATGCAGTCGGTGTATAGTTCTTTATCAAAAAGCTTGAAAAAGGAAGTGGATTCTTTATCAAAATCAAAAACAGGAAAAGATTTTATTGATTTATGTAAAGAACAAGCTGAATTAAAAACGGCAGCTCAAGAAAAGGCTCAACAAGAAGAGGAACAAAAGAAATCTGAGAATGCTTCAAAAATCCAAGAATATCAAGCTAGTTTAAATAGTTTGCAGCAAGATTATGATACATATGCGCAATATGCGCAAAGTTTGGAATCAGAATTGGCGGATGCTAGTGATGAAGATCGTTCACAGATTCAGTCGCAAATTGATACAAACAATCAAATGTTGTATTCTTTGCAGCAACAAATTACATATTATCAACAGCAAATTGCTGCTTTACAATCATAAAAAATAAGACTATCCTATAATGGTAGTCTTTATGCCGACTTAGCACAGTGGTAGTGCAACGCACTCGTAACGCGTAGGTCATTGGTTCAAATCCGATAGTCGGCACCATGAATTCAAATTAAGCTGGTGAATCCAGCTTATTTTTTTGAAGGGAGAACGCATGTTAAAGAAAATGAATTTAGATGAAAAAATGGTTTTATTGGGAACATTTTTTCTGTTTTTACCATTTGAAGTAGCAAGTGTTGGTATCGCATGCATATTGTTACAAGCATTTTGCCGTCATAAGCTTGTCAAGGCTATAAAAAATCAAACGGGAGCTATTTTTTTATATAGTTTTATAGGACTGGAATTTGTTGTGTCATTACTCTATTCAAATTGGAATGGTTTAGGTAATACTTGCCTATTTGTATTGATTGGCCTTTATGGGGCTTATTATCGTAAGAGTATCAAAAAAAATAGTTTTGAAGTCATGTGTGATCTGATTGTTATTCTCTCTGTTTTTGCGGCTATTTATGGCTTATATCAGTTTAATCAAATTTCAATTGCAAATGGTCGCACTTTCTTGGAATTTCATATTTTTAATTCACCTACAAGAAGAATTACATCTACGTTTATGAATGCGAATATTTATGCGATGATTATTGATTTTGTTTGTGTGATTTGCATGTATCGTTTCGTGAAAAATGACAATATTCTTTGTAAGATTGGATATTTTATGGTTGCACTCTTCAATTTCTTTGTGCTTTATCTTACTGGATCTAGAACAGCATTATTACCTTTTGTGGTGATTTTTCCAATATTCTTATATTGTGTTCGCTGGAAAAAATTGTTTATTACTTCTACTGTGTTTGAATTATGTGTATGTGGCTTAGTTTTCTTAAAACCAACATTGATTCCAAGAATTAGTGATATGTCTACTTTTGCCTCTCGTATTAAAATTTGGAAAACGGCATTTTTATGTATTTCTATGTATCCATTTTTTGGATGGGGTCCTCAGACATATAAAAAGTTTTATCCTTTGGTGAACGGTCATAAGGCACCGCATGCGCATAATATCTACATAGATTCGATTTTATCTTATGGAATCATTGGAACAATTATTTTACTAGCTTATATATTTGTGCTGAATAAAGAAATTTTTGTATCCAATACTAGAAAAGAAAATCCAGCTTTATTTGGCATGATGATGTGTTTTATCGCAATCGTATTGGTTTATGGATTGTTAGACTGTACGCTCAATATTGTTGCGACGGGAACTTTATGTTTTATTATTTTAAATAGTGCTTGCATGTACAAAGAAAAATAAATACAATAAATTTAGAAGACAGACAGTAGAAGGAGTTTTATGAAATGTATATCTCTTTTTGTCTGTTTTTTTATTGGGTTGCAATCCTTGAATGTACCAGATTATGAAAGGTTAGTTTCAAATATAGAATCAAAAGTAGAAGTGGTTGATCAGGATAAGGCTAGTTTTTTATCTTTAAAATGTAGAGATGTTTCAAATGCGATTCAAAATAAACAAGAGGATTTGAATTGTAGAATGGATTCTCAAAGTCAAAAATTAGAGGATCTTAAATTATTGTATAAACAGAAAAAGAATTATTATGAACTCAAAAAGATGGAGTATGGTTTGAATTTGGTTTCTATTCAAAAACAAAATTTGATCTTCCAATCGTATTGGATAGATAAGGACTTAACGAAATGTTTCAATGAATATAAGTGTAGTCAAAATGATTATTTGAAAAGTAAAAAACAGTGGGTAAAAAATAAGCATAAGCTTGATTTATATGCATCCTTTCTAACTCGTTTAGATACTTGTCAAAAACGTTTATTTTCGCGCTTTTCAACTTTGAGCCAATGGAAAGATTCGGGAGAGTTTGATCAAGATTCTATAATTGCCGGAAATGAGGCATTACCTGGATATGGTGGCTATGAAATTTTAGAAAATAATGGTATGTCTTGTTTGGTTGATGGAAATTATGGGATTGATACATATAGTTCTTTTTGGCAAAATCCAATTGAAAATGGTACAATCAGTGCTAGATGCTGGGCATATCCAGACGGAACTCTTCACTTAGGTTTAGATATTGCGAGTCCAATGTATAGTGATGTATACGCTGTTGCCAATGGTATTATATTGTATGCACATGCACCTGTAGAATCAAATAATGGATATCTCGGGAATATGTGTGGATGGCCTAGTGGTGCAGGTAATTCGATTTGTATGGTGATTGCCGTAAATGATAAATTGTATGCGATAAGTTATGCACATTTATCAAATGAAATCTATGTGACAAGTGGCCAGCAAGTCGGTCAAGGAATGACAATTGCCAAGAGCGGGAATAGTGGCAATTCAACAGGTCCTCATACACATATTGAGGTCTTTGAATTGAAACAAAATTTAAATTCGATTGTTGATTATTTTAGAAATAGTGGTGCTGATTTTTCTTTTGGATGCGGCTTTAATAAAGCAGCAACATGCTCAGACTATGCATGTCGTATAGATCCTGAGACAGTTTTGGAGGGTGTATGAGTCAAGAAATGTATTTTTCACGAATGAAAGAATTACTGCAAGATGAGTATGATGCGTATGTTGAATCTTTATCAAAACCTTTATATCGTGGTATGCGTGTCAATTTAAAAAAGGCAAATTTAAAAGAGTTTGATCATTTAGAAAATCCAAGTCAATTTTGCAGCGAAAGTTATTATGTAGATAAACCGTTAGGAAATCATCCTTATCATATCTGTGGATGTTTCTATCTACAAGAACCAAGTGCATCGAGTGCCGTCGAAATCTTGGATGTACAAGAAGATGATTATGTATTAGATTTATGTGCGGCTCCTGGTGGAAAGAGTACGCAGATTGCTTCTCATCTAAAAAGTGGGTATTTAGTATCGAATGAAATCGATGCGAAAAGAGCTCAGATTCTTTTATCGAATATAGAGCGAATGGGTGTTAAAAATGTAGCTGTCACTAATTCAAGTGTAGATAAGCTTGCGAAAGTATTTAATTCATGTTTCGATAAGATTTTAGTGGATGCACCTTGTAGTGGTGAGGGTATGATCAAAAAGCATGACATTGCCTTAAATCATTGGAGTATTGAAAATATTGAGCTTTGTGCATCTCGTCAGAAAGAAATTTTAGAATATGCGTATTCGATGTTGAAACTGGGTGGTACTTTGGTATATTCAACTTGTACATATGCTTTGGAAGAAGATGAAGATGTAGTTTTGTCTTTTTTAAACAAACATGAAGATATGGAATTAAAAAATCCAGAAGTTTTGTGGGGAAGAAAAGGATTTAAAGATTTAAATGTACGTCGTATTTTTCCAATGGATGGTGGTGAAGGTCATTTCATTGCAAAGTTGAAGAAAAAATCCGGTGTTGCAGGTAAACTTCCAGTTTTAAAGACAAAGAAAATAGATAAAGTAACAGAAAAGTTTTTGAAGGAACAATTGAATACATTGCCAAATTATTACTATATTGACAAAGATCGGGTATATGGTATGGATGTTTGTTTTGTGGACTTTAAAAAAGTAAAAGTATTGCGTCAAGGCGTATATTTAGGTGATGTTATTAAGAATCGTTTTGAACCAAGTCATTCTTTTTATATGGTTGCGGATTTTGACTATAAAAGAAAAGTGAATGTAACTTTAGAAGAAATGGATCTGTTTATGCATGGAGAAGTTTTACAGAAGGAATGTGATAAAGGTTACGTTGCCGTATGTTACAAAGGACATCCGTTTGGATTTGGTAAAAGTGATGGAAGACAAATCAAAAATAAGATTCCTAAAGGACTCAGATTATTACCTAACTCACATGTGAATATAGACTAAAAAGGCCAGGAAATTATTCCTGGCAATTTTTTGCGATTTCATGAGCCATATTGTAGTAATCTTCTAATTGATCATCAC